>CAZZAQ010000223.1:2968-7286 GCA_964652165.1 uncultured Bifidobacterium sp. | reverse complement strand
TGGCCTTCGAGGAGGAGGCCGGGCGCGGCGATGATATTGGTCGGCGCATAGTACAATTCGTTAGTCCCGGCCACGTTGACGTTGGCACGCGTCACGCTCGTGATCGTGCCGGTTGGCATATTCATGCGAAAGATTTCAGCGCCGTTCAGGTAGGCCACCACGCCGTCGTCCCGCAAGACGCGGAACGCGAGGTTCGTAAAGTCCGCAGCATCGGTCACGTCGAAGAGGTGCCGAAAATAGGCGGAGATATGGCGGTTCAAGTTCGTGCCGCTATTAATGAGGGTGCGCGGCGCGCCGCTCACGTTCAGAACGCCGTAGCCCAGGATTCCCGGCCCGCTTCTCCAGCTTGAATCATCGTAGCTGGCCATTCGCCAGTTGGACCCTGGAGCCGTGTTCGTGTCGTAGAATTGCCAGACCGAGCCGGTGGCCACGAGCGTCGTGCGAACGGGCGCCGGGACGATCGTGATGCTCACGGGCGCCGAGGTCCGACTCAGGCCGGAAGCATCCATGGCCGCGGCCCGAAGGGAATGCGGGCCGGGTGTGAGGAGAGGACTGGCGGACGCCAGCCCGACCACGTCGACGGTGTTCGTCGCCACCGGGCTGGGACCATCCAAAAACACCACGGAATTGACCGGGCTGTCCACGTCAGTCGTCGCCGCCGACAAGGTGAGGTTGAGTGGGCCGACGAATGTGGCGCCGCTGGCCGGCGCGGTCAGAGTCACCATCGGCGGCGCCGGGGGCACGTTGGGCAGCAACTCCAGGTCGAAGCTCACGTCGCTGCTGGTCAAGTTGGCCTGGTGAATCTCGACGGCCAGCACGTTGACCCCCGCCCTCAACAAACTCGTACTGACCGGCATGCCGTGAAACGCATCGTCATCCAACGCAATCAACGCCGTGGTCGTGGTCCCGACTGGGCCGGGGGCCATGTTGTTGCGAAAAATCTCCATGCCATTGAGGTAGACTATCGCGCCGTCGTCGCGCAGGACTCGCACGACCAGGTTGCTGTACGCCGCCGGGTCCGCGACAGAAAACGAGTGTCGAAAGTGGAAGGCAAGGATCTTGTTGCCCAACGTGTCGTATTCCCGAATAATGCTCGCCTCGTCGCCGTCCCCGTAGCCGAGTTGCGCCCTTCCCGTTAGCCAAGCGTCGTCGATAAATGCCACGTCCTGCCATCCCGCTCCTGGATCCGAGCCGTCGTCGAGATACTTCCACGACGCGTGCCGCGGCACCAGGAACGGCACGACCGTGATCGCGACGGGCGCCGAAGTCGAGCTGACCCCGGTGCTGTCCGTGGCCACTGCGGTTAACGAGTAAGCCCCGGTCGAAACCCCCATCCACGGCAGCACGAAATAGGTGTTGGTCGGCGTGGTGACCGCGCCAAGCTGAGTCCAGCCGTCGTAGAACTCCACCGAAGCCACCGTGCCGTCGTTGTCGGACGCGCTCGCCACCATCGCGAAGTCCGCCGCGCCGATGGTTTCGTTGTTGACAGGCGCGACCAGGGTCACGGTTGGCGGCTGGAACGACACGTTGCCCTGCAACTCGAGATCAAACGTCACATCCGAACTGTCAATCGCGCGCTGGTGCACTTCGACAGCCAGTTGATTGTCGCCCGTGGTGAGCAGGGCCAGGCTGACCGGGCCAGCAAAGATGGTGTTGCCATCATCCGAAGCGTTGGCGGCAGCGAAAGTGTTGGAATTCGCCGGTCCGGGCGGCATGTTGCTCCGGAAGATCTCGACCTCGTTGAGGTAGACGATGGCTCCGTCGTCCCGCCGGAGGCGCACGAGCAAATTGCTGAACGCAGACGGGTCCGGCGTGGTAAACCGATGCCGGAAGTAAAAGGCGATGTTCGTGAGGCCGGCCAAGTTGGTGCGCGCAATGACCGTCGCCTCGTCACCATCTCCGAATCCGAGTTGTGCCGGACCGCTCGGCCAACTGGAATCGTTGAAGAGCAACGCCGTCCAGTTGCTGGGCACGGATCCTTGATCGAAGTACTTCCAGACCGCCCCGGTGCTGACCAGCGAGGTTTGGCCTGAAACCGAGGTCAGGAACGAAAACACCGCTGCGGCCAGGATCGTGACCCGGCAGACCTTGCTACTCATATCAGTGGTTGCTGCTATGTCGAGCCTCGCGCCCTGCTTCCGCACCGAGTCCATCCGCGAAGCTGATTGAACCAGGGGTCGTTTGAGGTTTAATCATTCTGACCACAAACTGCTCCAAAAGGCAACTCCGGAATCAAAGCCCGGAGCGGCATTCCAGGGCGGCGGTTCCTCTAGGTCGCCTGCTCCAGCGCCTTGATGGCGCCGTAAACGCGCTCGGCGATCTCCCGCTGGCGGTCGGGCGACTCCACCTTCCGGCCGCCGGGGTCGCGAACGTAAAACGTATCCACCGCCGCGCCTTTTTCCGTCGTGATTTTCGCCAGGGAGATGTCAAGGCCCAGGGCGGTCAACGCCTGTGAGATCGCGTAAAGCAAGCCGAGATGATCCTCTGTTTCGACATCAATCGCGGTCCGGTCCTCGGACATGGTGTTGTCGAACAGAATGCGCGTGCGGATGCGCTCGCCGGGCAAGCTGTGGTAGAGCGACCGAGTGGCCTTCTGCCGCGCGATGAGCGATCGGAAATCCAGCGGTTCGCCGGTGAGCGCCCTTTTCAGCACACTCTCGAAGCGCTCCCGGCCCTCGCGGGCGACCAATCCGCCGCCATGCGCCTCCGTCACGTAATAGGTGTCCAGCACGATGCCGTCCGTGCGGCTGAAAATTTGCGCCGAAAGGATGTTCAACCCCGCCGCGCTCAGCGATCCGCAAACGGTGCTGAACAGGCCGGCGCGGTCCCACGTGCAAACCTTTACGGCGGTGTAACCGCGATCCGGCTCGTTCTGCCACGCGAGGACGGGTTCCAGCGCCTTGTCGTCCTCCGCGATCTGCATGTGCATGAAACGATGGGCCAGGGCCAGGTCGGCAAAGACTTCCCGCGCGGCGTGAATCTGGAAATAGCGCGGCGGCAATGCCGCAAAGTGGGCCTCGACTTCGTCGCCGCGAAAGGTGCGCGGCAGCATCCCGGCCACTTCCTCCGCGAGCAATTCGCGCTGGCGTTCCGCGGCCCGGATGAATTCCGTCGATCCGGTCAGCAGCTTCATCGTCTTGTGGTAAAGCGTCCAAAGCAGCGCGTCCTTGAAGCCGTTCCAAAGCGTGGCGCTGGTCGCCTGCGCGTCGGCGAACGTCAGGACGGCCAGCATGCGAAGGTTGTCCGCCGTCTGCACGACTCCCGCGAAGTGCCGGATGACCGCCGCGTCCTCCAGGTCCCGGCGCTGCGAGACCATCGCCATCGCCAGGTGCTGCTCGACCAGCAGGCGCAGCGAGTGGCTCGTCGCCCCGTCGAGTTGGAGGCGGCGGGCCACGCGCAGCGCGTTCTGGCCGCTGGCCTCCGAATGGTCCCCCGTGTGGTCCGCCTTGCCTGAATCGTGCAGCAGCAGCGCCAGGCCGAGGACGAACGGTCGCTCCACGCTGCGCAACGCCTCCGCGTAGCGGGCCAGCGATTCGTCCTGCGACTCGAACACGCGGTCCAGTTGCGCCAGGCACATCAGGGTATGTTCGTCGGCGGTGTATTGGTGATAAAACTCGTGTTGCACCAGGCAGGTGAGCCTGCCGAACTCCGGGACGTATTTTCCGAGAAGTCCCACGTCGTGCATCGCGCGCAACGTCGGCGCCACGTTGCCAGGCTGGTTGAGGATTTCCAGAAAAGTTTCGCGAACGTGTTCGTCATCGAGGAAAGTCCGGTCCACCAGCCGCAAGTCGCGCCGAATCATTTGCTCCAGATCCGGGTGAAGCCGCAGCCCGCGCTGCTGGGCGTGCAGGAACACCCGCATCAGCCGGCGCGGCGAGTCCTTGAACACGCGCGGGGATGAAGGATGGATCTGGCCCTCGTCAAACCGAAATCCGTCGATGGTTTGCGGCGGCGGCTTCTTGAAGGCCGAGGGCAGGAAGCGGCTCCAGTCCGGCAGCCGGCTGGGACGCGGCAGCAGGGCCAGGCGTTCCTCGAGCGTTCGGGTCGTCAGGAAAATGCAGCGCATGTGGCTGTAGAGGTCGCGCATGAACTCCTCGAGGCGCCGGCTGGCGGACGGATCCTTGTAGCCCAGCCGCGTGGCGACCGTGGGCTGGAGCGCCTTCGTCAGCACTTCGTAGGGCCGGTTCGGTGTCGGGCAAAGATCGTGCATCTGGTTGCGCACGCTGAGCAGGAAGTCGTACGCGGCTTCAAGCTGCCGGCGCTCCGCCGCGGTGATGAACTCGCGCTGTTCCATCTCCTCCAGAGACAGTATGCGGTA
>CAZZAQ010000223.1:0-2958 GCA_964652165.1 uncultured Bifidobacterium sp. | reverse complement strand
GCGCAGGTTCTGAAAATCGCGCAGGCCGCCGCAGCCGTTCTTGATGTTGGGTTCCTGCATCGTGGCGGAGTTGCCGAACTTCGCGCGCCGCTCGGACTGGTCCTTCATTCGCAACGCGATGTACTCCTCCTCATGGCCGGCGACGCACTTGGCGAGCACGGCCTTTTGCAGCTTCTCGAAAATGCCCGCGTCGCCCACAACGAACCGCGCTTCGATCAACGACGTTTTGGTCTCCATGCTTTTGGGGTCGGTCCGGCTGTTGGCGGCTTCGACGGTTTCGGCGGGGGTGCGCACGGAGTGGCCCGGCTTGAAACCCAGGTCCCAGAGCGTCATGAGCAACACGTCCATCAAGCGGGCCAGTTGGGGCAGCGCCCGGGTGCCCACGGCGACCTGCCCCTGGTGGAGGAACGAGATGTCGAGGTCGCTCAAGGGATTCAATTCGCCGCGCCCGTAACCGCCCAGCGCGACGAGCGCCAGGGGCGGAAACTCCATTTGCGCCTGCGGAGACAGGCTGCTTTTGGCGTGATCCCACAGGGTGCGGATGAGCACGTCCACCAGCAAGGCGCGCGCCTGGCACACTTCGCGTCCGCCCGCGCCCGCGTTCTGGAGCAGGCGCACCTGGTGGTTCATCAGCTTGAGGACCTTCCGGTAGTCGGCGAGGTGGGACGCCGGTTCGAGGCCCTTCAATCGAAGCGCCAGCGATTCAAATTTTTCCTGCAACGTCCGCATCCGGCGCGGAAAGTTACGGCAACGCGGGGGGAAGGCAAGGAGGGAGGGCGCGCGCGTGAGCAGCGGGAACGCAGGAATGCAGGGGAGATGGAAAGGGAGAAAAGGGGAAAGGGAGAAGAGGGGAGGGTCAGGGGCTGGCCCTTCGCTCTTGACCCGTGTTTACCTAGCGGCCTGTTGTGGTGCTGGAAGGATTTGGACCTGCAAGTCCTCCTCGGCCACGACCGTAAGAGCCGTCCCTGTGTATAGCACCGGAGGGAGCACTCGTTGAGTTCCTGGCCAGCCTCGTCTGAACAGGTAAACGTCGCCGTGCTCGGTCTTGCGAACGAATTCATAAAAAATCCCGTCATCGTTTCCAAATCCGCAACCAGAGCAAAAGGCCGACTCGGGATGATCCGGGTCGGGCGCAAGATGGCTGAAAGTGCGGCTCAGTACCACGGAGCAGCTCCCCCTGTTCCCCACTAAGTTCCATTTGGCCACAAGGATGGCTCCGGGATGCTTGAAATAGCGATCGGTGTCGGCTGGTCGTTTCAATGCATCGAGTAGTTCGGGCGTGAAGGTAGTAGTTACATCCTTGAGTTCGAGATCGCTGGACTTCGCAGATTTGGCTTTCGGAGATGAGCAGGATGTCGCTGCCAACGCGGCCGCAACAGTCAGTATTGCAAGTTGTGGTTTCATAATCATTGGACTTTCGGATGTCCGAGCCGCTTAACCGAGGCGCTTGGTCAAGATTTCGCGGCCTGAATCGCGCTTATGTACGGCAGCTTCGGCTTGGAACATGCAATTGGCAAGTGGGCATTACAGACCATTCACCAGCCTGAGACGGCCCGAGTGATGGAATCAGTTTTGCGCCTGACTGCTCCCCCTCTCCCTTTCCCCCTTTCCCCTCTGCCCCTCTGCCCGCCCGCTCACCCGCCCCCCACCCGCGCCAAGTCGCGGGCGTTTTCCTCGAAGGCGGCGTTGATGGCCTGCTCGCCGCTCAAGCCTTGTTGCCTGGCTTTCTTCAGGGCGTTGAGCACGCGCTTGTAGTCCTTGGGCATCACCTTTACGAACATGCCGGAATACTTTTCCCAATGCGCCAGCAGCTTCGCGGCGCGCTGGCTCTTCGTGCAGTCGGCGTGGCGCTGGATCATCTGGCGAACGGACTCGGCTTCCTCGGCGTCCTCGAACTTCTCGAGGGCGACCATCTGCTTGTTGCAGCGCGTGGCGAAGTCGCCTTGCTCGTCGAGGATGTAGGCGACGCCCCCGCTCATGCCGGCGGCGAAATTGCGGCCGGTGGGGCCGAGCACGACGACCTTGCCGCCGGTCATGTACTCGCAACCGTGGTCGCCGATGGCCTCGACGACGGCGTTGACGCCGGAATTGCGGACCGCGAAACGCTCGCCGGCCATGCCCCGGATGAACACCTCGCCGCTCGTCGCGCCGTAGAGGGCGACGTTGCCGGTGATGATGTTTTCCTCCGGCGTGAACGTGCTCCCTTCCGGCGGGTAGAGGATAATCCTGCCGCCGCTCAGGCCCTTGCCGAGATAATCATTGGCATCGCCCTCCAGAATCCACGTCAAGCCCTTTGGCATGAATGCGCCGAAGCTCTGACCGGCGCTGCCTTTGAAATGAATCCGGATGGTGTCTTCCGGCAGCGCCTCGGGCCCGTGGCGGCGGGTAATTTCGCCGCCGAGGATGGTGCCGACGACGCGGTTGATGTTCTTAATCGGAAGCGTCGCCCGCACCGGCTCTTTCCTCTCAAGCGCGGGCTTGCACAGTTCGAGCAGTGTCGTGTTATCCAGCGCCTTGTCCAGACCGTGGTCCTGCGGGATCTGGCAGAAACGGCCGACTTCGGGGCCGACGTCGGGCTGGTAAAGTATCTTGCTGAAGTCCAGTCCCCGGGCCTTCCAGTGGTCGATGGCCTTGCGCGGTTCGAGGCAATCGGTCCGGCCAATCATTTCGTTCACTGTCCGGAAGCCCAATCGGGACATGATCTCGCGAACTTCCGTCGCGACGAAGCGCATGAAGTTCACCACGTCCTCCGGCTGGCCGCCGAACTTGGCCCGCAACTGCGGATCCTGCGTGGCCACGCCCACCGGGCAGGTGTCCAAATGGCAGACCCGCATCAGGATGCAACCCATTGCCACGAGCGGGGCGGTGGCGAAGCCAAATTCCTCCGCGCCGAGTAGCGCGGCGATCACCACGTCGCGGCCGGTCTTCAACTGCCCGTCCGTCTCGACCACGATGCGC
>CAZZAQ010000222.1:0-7306 GCA_964652165.1 uncultured Bifidobacterium sp. | reverse complement strand
GCGCCCGGTCTCGATGCCGTTCAGGTAATACACAGCGCCATCATCGAGGTAGTTCGAGGCGGTGAGGGTGAGGCCGGAGAGGTTGCTCGCCACGTTGAAATGAATGCGGAAGTACGCCGTGATCGGTCCGTTGCTCTGCGGAGCCGGGAAAAAGGTATTGAACGGGATCGCGTATTCGGCCGGGATCGTTTCAAATCCAAACAGTGCCGTTCCGGTCGGCCAGCCGGCATCGTTGTAGCCAGTTTCCCGCCAGGCCGTGCCGAGGTTCGTGCCCGACGCATCGTAGCGCCACGAGTTAGTCATTCTGACCAGCGGAATGCTCGTCGTGAAGTTCGAGATGGTGGTCGAGCCGCCCAACCCGGGGTTGGCCGCGCCGGGCGTCGGAGTCGAGAGCAAACTAATCGTGCTGCCGCCGCTGGGCCGGCGGCCCTCGGAGACATCGGTGTATTGCGGTTCGTAGTAGATGCAATCAATCAGCGTCAGGTCTGCGGCGAACAGGCCGATGGACCCCAGGCCGGCCGAGAGTTTGAACCCCAGATGGTTCGCGCCTTCGGCCGCTTTGCCGTCCGCGCGGAACACGACGTGGCCGCCGGCGGGAGCGAAGCTCAGGGGAAGAATCGGGTGGCGTGTCGGGTATCCCGCCGGTTCGTCGGTGAGATACAAGCCGCCAAGGTCCACCGGCAGCGAGTCGGGGTTGTAGATTTCTACGAAGTCCGTCGGGAACACCGCCAGCGCGCTCGCCAGCCACTCGTTGATTTTCAGCGTTCGGACGTCGCCCACCGGCAACGCCACGTTGGCCGCGCCGAACGTCGGCAGGTTCAGCGTCCACGCCGGGGCAGGGCCGAGCTGCGGCTCGGGCCAGGGTGGGACGCGCGGCAGCGCGTCCCTACCGACCCGCCCGATGGAACGATCGGCCAACTGCGGACCGAACACGACGGAGTCGAGCAACGCACCGCCGTTGGCGGGCTTGTCGAACAGGTAGAGCGCATCGCCGTCCTGGTCCAGACCGAAACCGGTCCAGAAGCCGCCGCCCGCGCCCGCGTCGGCATAGACCACGAGCCGGTCGCCGGGATCCAGCGCGGTGTTCGGCGGGAAGGCGAACTTGTAGGGGTCGGCCAGATTATCGCTCAGGCCCATGTCGGACAAATCCACCGTGTTCGCGCCGGCGTTCCAAAGCTCGATCAGGTCCGGCGTCTCGCCATCGACGCTGAGAACGGTCGAGTTGCGCGCCAGCACTTCGCTGATGAGCACGCGCGCCAGCGCGGTGTTGACCGTCCAGGTCCGCGACACAGCCGCCTCCGCCACGCTCTGGAGCACGCCGGCCGAGTTGCGCCCGCGGACTTCGACGGTGTAGCTGCCGTTGGCGAGCGCCGAGAGCGTGATGGGCGTGCTGACGGGGAATTCGCCGCTCCAGCCGCCGCCGTTCACGCGGTAGATGTAGTTGGAGATGCCCGGCCCGCCGACGACCAGCGTGGCGCCGGTCAGCGGCGTGGGTGACGAAGGTTCGCCGGAGATGGACGCGCCCGCCGGCACGACGCCGCCGCGATCCAGTCCGTTCGGCCCGGTGCCGCGCGCAGGAGAGCCGGAGCGCAGCGCGAAGTCCCACCAGATGCTTGCGGCGGTGATGGAGTTCGTGTCGGTGTTGGCCAGGCGCGGATCGGCGACGAGGTTGCCGTCAACGCCGTTGGTCACGCCGTCGCTGCTGGAGAAGATGTTGCGCCGCACGACGAGCGCCACGGCGCCGTTGGTCGGAAAACGATTCTGGAGGTTGGTGCCCGAATAGCCGGCGGGGTTGTGGAAGATGTTCCCGTCAATCGTCGCGCCGAACCCCGGCACGGTGTTTCGCTCCGGCTCGCTGAAATTGACCGCGGCGATGCCAATGCCCACGGCGGTGTTGTTCACCAGCGTCAGGTAGCCCCCTTCCTTGCAGAGCGCGACGTGGTCCACGTCGAAAAACAGGTTGCGCACGGCGACGATGTGCGGGCCGTAGCCGCCGGACTGGCCGTAGGAGATGGCGCTCGCGGTGTCGCCCGGGCCGGTGTTGTTTTTGTGGACGTGCATGAAGACGTTCCCCTCGACGTGCGCGTCCGTGCCGTCCAGGTCGAGCACGTCGTCCGTGGCGGCGGTGAAGACGTTGTTCAGGACCTGGAGCACGGGGCCGGGCCGCTGCGCGCCGGAAAAATCAATGATGTCGTTCAAGCCAGCGGTGCCGCCGAAGACGTTGCCCTCGATGATGGCGTAGCCGGCGGCCGGGATCGGCCCGCCGTGAATGTGTTCGGCGCCGTTCAGGGTGGGAAAGACCGAGTTGCGGACCGTGAAAGAGGAGCTGCTTGTTTCAATAATCGTGTTGGTGGTGTTGGCCCACGAGCAGTGGTCGATGGCGAGCGAGGAATTGATCAGTTGGATATTGTAGCGGCCTGCTGTGTTGGCGTTCTCGAAATCGACGTACGACAGGCTGCTGCCGCTGTTCGACCCGCTGAACACGACTCCACCCCAGGAGGCAGTCGAACCGGGCGCGCGCGTGAAGCGGATGCGCTGGGTGTCGGCGCCGTCGGCCACGAGCGTGCCGTTCACGGTGATCGAAACCCCGTTGGCCACGTAAATCGTCGTGCCGGGATTGATCGTCAACGTCCGGCCAGCGGGCACCGTCAAGTTGCCGGTGACATTGTACGGGCCGCCGGCAGCCGACCAAATCGTATCGGCGGGCAACGTCCCGGACGCGCCCGAGACGGTGCCGTCGTCGTACCAGATGTCCACGGCCAGGCGCGCCACTTCCAGGGCGTTGGTGTCGAGGGCCTGGATGAGGACGCGGTTGATGCCAGGGTTGAGGGCGACGCCCGAGAGGGACCATAAGCCGCGCCAGCGCAGCCAGTCGGCGGGCGCGCCGTTGACGCGCACCTCGGCGGTGTCAATGACGGGCGCCGCGCCGCTCAAGTCGATCGTGGCGCTGGCCGTTTGCGGGTAGCCGCTGACGGCAGGCGGCAGGTTGCTGACCGTGAGCGAGAACGGGATTTGGGAGAGAACGAACGCATTGCGCCCCGCCTGATAGTTCTTCATCCCGTCGATGACGCCTTGGTTCACGAAGTCCTGGAGCAGGCGGTCGAGGAGCGGGTTGAACTGCGCGGGCGAGAACGTCGTGTCGAGCATTCGCTTGAGTTCACGGAAATACATCCCGACGAAGGCGTTGTTCGTCATGAACCGGTTCAGCACCGGCACGTTGGCGCCGGTGTTCGGCGGGTTGATCATGCGGAACAGGTGGGCGGAGGGATTGGCCCCCGTGTCGCCGCCGCCGAGGATGGTGTCGAGGTCCCACGGCAGCAGGATGAAGCGCGGGTCGTTCACGCCCCGATACAACGCGTAATCGTCGCCGCGCCCGGTGGCGAGCGAGGTTTCGAGCGACGTTGCCATGGACATGAAGGCAAAGTAGCGCATCCACAGGGAGGCGTTGGCCCACTGGCTGAAGGCGGCGACGTAGTTCGCATCGGAGGAATTGTTCAGCGCGTCGGTCAGGGCAATGAGGTCGGTCCAGTCGTCCTCGCTGGTGTTGGAGGTCTTGGTGTAGCCGCGGCCCAGGAAATAGGAGGGGGTGGTGCCGTAGCTGAGGTCGGCATTATGCGCGCCGGTGGAGGCGCGATAGACGTTGCCGTCGCCGTCCTGCGGGAAGTGGTTCGCCGCCCAGTCGCCGTTAAACGGCTCTTCATAAACGAATGAACCGAACTGGACCTGGTTGGCGCCGGCGTGGTCCGCGCCGTTGACGCGATACTGAACGGCCGTGACATTGGCCGCGACCATGCCGGACTTCTGCGCCAGGTAGCTGCCGACGAGCTGGAGATGGGTGTATTGGGAATTGAGGTTGAGTCCCGTCACGCCGTTCAACGGCGTGTCGTTCGGGACGCTGATGCGATTGCCCCGCGGATCGCGGCTGCGGCTGCCCGCCCCGCGCGTGCGCCGGCCGCAGAAATAGCGCACTTCCGTTCCCGTGCCGTCCGTGGTGATAAACGTCGTGTTCTTCTGCGCGTCGCTGCCGTCGGGCTGCGCCTCGTAGGCAGCGCGGTCGGTTTCGGTTTGGACCACGCGGAAGACGGGCTGGCTTCCCGGGTATGTGCCATTGTCCACTTGATAGATCGCATTGTTCGACTGCGTGGGCGGCCCGGTCTGGTCCGTGGCAACCACAGTCGGCGCCGGCCAGGTGCGGGTGCGGGCGCCGGCATCCGTGGCTTCAAGGTAGAATTCGACGATCGTCAAATCAGCCATCGCCGGCAGGACGGCGCCGTAAACGCCGTCTCCCGCCAGGCTGTCGCGGTGCAGTCCGTCGTCGAACATGTTCGTGCTGATGAAGGCGCCGGGGGTAGTCGTGTTGTGGGTGCGGAACCAGAGCCTCACCGTCAGGCCGTTCGTCTGCTCGTCGAGAATGCGCGCGGTAATCGCGACTGTGTCGGTCGAGCGGGGCACGGGCGGCTCGTGCCGCGCTTCCAGGATCATCGGCGCAATGTTGGAGGTGCGGGCGGAGTTCACGACGCCGGGCGTCCCGTTGAAGGTGACGCTGGGCGCCCAGTTCTGGCCGTGGGCGTTCGCGAGCAGGGGATTTCGCAACTCGAGCGATTTGCCCAGGCCGTCGTGGTCCGCGGTCCACTCGACGCCCCGCGCGCCGCCCAGATCCAGGCTGACGCGCCGCGTGCCCCAGTCGCCTTCGTCGGCGTAGGTCACGCTGTCCTGCTCCTGGCCGGCGGCGTTGACGAGCCGGAGTTCCTCACTGCCGTTGCTGAGGACGAAGTTCGTCGTGGCGCCGCTGCCGTTCCAGCCGGGCGTCACGTTCAGCACGCCGGGATACTTGGCCTGGAACGTGGGCAGGTGCGAGGGCACCACCAGATACGCCCCCGGCGCCAGGCTGACGTTGGAGAGGACGCACTCGATGCCGCGCGTAAAGCGCCAGCCGTTCAAATTCACCGTGTTGGTGCCGCGATTGTACAGCTCGACGTACTCCTCGAAGACATTTCCACTCTGCGGATGGTACATGATCTCATCGAGGATGATGTCCGCCGGGCGGGCCGGCGTAGCGATGAGAAAGAAGGCGAAGGCCAACGAATTCAAAATGAAAAATGAAAAATTGAGCTGGCGGGCGCCCGGCGGGCGGGCGCGCATTTTGAATTTTGAATTTTGAATTCTCAGGGGCTTCACGATTGTTTGACGCAGAATTTACGATTTACGATTTACGATTTACGCGGCGCTGCCAACGGCGTCCGTCGCTCGTCCCCGTCCGCTGTATCAGCAGCCGGTCGCGGAACGGATGCCTCGTTCGTGGGAGGGATGCATGCTAAATCATAAATCGTAATTCGTAAATCGAAAATCATAAGCCATCTCAATACGCGGTTCACCGAGCTGTTGGGCGTAAATGATTCGTGAAAGTGCCTCAAAGGGATTGATTTGTCCAGATTTGAGGCGCGGAAGGAGTTGAGAGCAGATTTGAGTTGAGAGTTGAGCGAATCACAACCGCCCCCCATTTCTCAACTCTCAACACAAATTCCTCTCAACTAATTTAAGGCCCGACTCTCAGCCGATAGACCCTCGAAGGGGCGCCGGGCGCGGCGGCATCGGTCACCTGGCCCTGGATTCCGGCGGCGGTGTTCGTCGCCACAGCGGACCAGTTCGTCAGGCTCGAAGCCCGCTCCAGCGCGTAGGGTCGGCTGGGCGTTCCCTCGTAAGTGACGCGGAAAGAGCCGTTGGTGAGGAAGCGGCTCGAAAGAATCCGCGGCCGGACGATGAGTTCGGCCGCCTGGCTCGTCGCGCTGCCGACGCTGTTCACTATGACGACCGAATAGCTGCCGCCGTTGGTGTACTGCGCGTTGCCAAAGAGCAGCGTCGGATTCGTCGCGCCGGGGAGCGGCGCGCCGTTGCGCTGCCATTGAAAGGTCAGCGGCGCGAAACCGGTCGCGGCGACGCTGAACGATGCCGCCCCGCCCACGTCGGCGACTACCGATTGCGGCTGCGCCGAAATCGCCGGCGCCGCCCGCACGGTCAGCGAGGCGGGTGCGCTGGTCACCGAACCGGAACTGTTCTGAACCACGACGGCGTAGATTCCTTCGTTGGCGGGTTGGACGTTCGTCCGGCTCAGCGTTGGCTGCGCCGCGCCCGGCAGGTCCATCCCGTTGAAGCGCCATTGGTAGCTTAGCGGCGCGGCCCCGACCGCCGAGACGCTGAACGTCACGTTGGCGCCCTGGTTCACGATCTGGCTTTGCGGGTGCGTCACAATCCGCGGCGCGGGGTTCGGCAGGCCCAGGTGCAGCACGATGCTCCCGCCCTGCCCCGCGGCGTAGCTGTCCACCGCAATCTGGTAGCTGCGGCCTGCGACCGCGCTAAACGACACGCGGCTGTAGAGCACGAACGAATCCGCATCGTCGTTGTACGCGACGGCGACAAGGTTCGTCACGGTTTCGATTGAGACGGGGTTGTTCGTATAAACGGCCAGCACCGTGTCGAAGTCGCTGCCCATGGTGTCGATGGTGCAGACGCCGCTGGCGGGGGCCGTCCAGCTCAGCCAGCCGGAATGGTCGCCCTGCCGCGCCGCGTGCCGCGGTTCGCCCTGCTCCTTCGTGTAGAAAGAGCTGTTGCCCGTGACGAAGTTCGTGAAGCCCGTCAGCGCGCCGCGCGTGGCGAAGAAGTCCGACAACCCGGCGCTCGGGTAGTTCACGCGCACATTGGCCTGGGCCGAGATGGTGACCATCCCTCGGTTGTCCGTGGCTTGCGCGGTGAAGGAGTAATCGCCGGCCGCCAGGTTCGACACCCCGACGGTGAACGGGCCGCTGGAGCGCCGCGCCAGCAGCGTGGTGCCTTGGAAGAAATCGACGTTGGTCACGCTGCCGTCGAGGTCCGATACGGCCGCGCCCAGCGTGAGGCTGGCCGGGGCGAGGAATGCGCCGCCATTGGGCGGGTTGGTGAGCATCACGCTTGGGCTGGCGTTGAGGACGAGCGTGACGGGCTCCGACAACGTGCTGAACCCCTCGTTGTCGATGGCCAGCGCGGTCAACTCGTACACGGCCGGCGGCGGATTCGACCAGACGAACGCGTAAGGCGGCGCGCTGAACTGGGCCAGCAGGTTCGTCTCGTTCGCGAACAGCAACACGCTCACCACGCCGCCCGCGTCCACCGCCGAAATGCCGATGGAGACGTTTGCGGGCGCGGCGATCAACGCGCCGCTGGGCGGGTTGGTGATCGCGACCAGCGGCGCCGAGTTGTCGTCGTCCTGAATCGTAACCACCGCCACGCCCGGCAGACCGACCACGTAGCCGACTCCGCCGGCCAGCGTCAG
>CAZZAQ010000221.1:0-7313 GCA_964652165.1 uncultured Bifidobacterium sp. | reverse complement strand
TTCCTCATCGGTCTTCAGCGCGATTTTGGCGAGCAGGGGAAATTGGACGACGTTTACGACGGCGGCATCGGCTACGGCTCGAGGTATCCGCACTCGGACATGGGCAACACCCTCGCCGCCCTCGAGGCGCTCTACTACACCCGGCACCTGACGGCGGACAAGGAGCCCACGCCCGGACGCGACTTGAACTGGGCCGCGGCGATCCAATTCCTCCAGAACTGTCAGAACCTTCCTTCGCACAACAAGCAGCCTTGGGCCAGCGACGACCCGAAACACCGCGGCGGCTTCATCTACTATCCGGGCCACAGCATGGCTGGCGCCGAGACCAACGCCGCCACCGGCCGCGTCGCCCTGCGCAGCTACGGCAGCATCAGTTACGCGGGGATGCTCAGCTACATCTACGCCGGCCTTAAGCAGGACGACCCGCGCGTCACCGCCGTGTTCGACTGGCTTCGGGCCAACTTCACGCTCGAAGAGAATCCCGCCATGGGGCCGCAAGGCTACTATTTCTACCTCCATACGATGGCCAAGGCGCTCGCCGCCCGCGGGGTCGACACGCTCGAATTGAAGGATGGCCGGAAACTCGACTGGCGGCGTAACCTGTCGATGAAACTCATCAACCTCCAGCAACGCGACGGCTCCTGGGCCAACGATAACGGCCGCTGGTGGGAGAAAGACCCCGCGCTGGTCACCAGCTACGCCGTGCTGACGCTGGAGATGGTTTGGCGGAAGTTGTGACGGCACGGGCGTTGAAGCGTTGAAGCGTTGAAACGAAGCCGCCAAGCGCCCGCTTCAACCTTTTAACGCTTCAACGCTTCAACGATTTAACGAGTCAACGATTCCTTGCCCTCCCCCGCCCTTCGCGCCAAAATCCGTCCGACACTCCAACGAAAGCAAAATTATGATCACCCGCCGCCAAGCCCTGCAACGCGCCGCCCTGCTCGCCGCTGGCGCCAGCGCGCTCCCCCAATTCCTGAACGCCGCCGCGCCCGCCGCCCCGGCTGCGCCCGAGGGACCGTTCAAGCTCCCGCCTCTGCCGTACCCGGCCGACGCCCTCGAGCCGCACATCGACGCGCAAACGATGACGATCCACCACGACCGCCACCACGCCGCCTATGTGGCCAACCTCAACAGGGCGCTCGTGGGCCACGCCGCGCTTGCCAATAAGTCCATCGAACAAATCGTCCGCAACCTCGACGACGCGCCCGAGTCCATCCGCACCGCTGTGCGGAATAACGGCGGCGGCCATCTCAACCACTCGCTGTTCTGGCAGATGATGCACAAGGGCGGCGGCCAGCCCACAGCCGCGCTCGCCAAGGCCATCGACACGCGTTTCGGCAGCTTCGACAAATTCAAGGCCGGCTTCACCGACGCGGCGATGAAAGTGTTCGGCAGCGGCTGGGCCTGGCTCGTCCTCTCGGAGGGCAAGCTGGAGATCACCTCGCGCCCCAACCAGGACAACCCGCTCACGCAAGCCCACACCCCCCTTCTGGGCCTCGACGTGTGGGAGCACGCCTACTACCTGAAATACCAGAACAAGCGCGCCGACTACGTGGCCGCGTTCTTCAACGTCATCAACTGGGACTTCGTCTCCGAGCGGTTCGAGAAGCAGGGACGCTAACAGCCCGTTGAAAAACCTTCCTCTGGTAGCATCCGGCGTGAGCCGGATCATTATTCCTGCTTTGGGAATCGCAGTCAGATCAGATCCGGCTCACGCCGGATGCTACGCTTTTGACGGGCTGCCAAGCGGAGCTGGCCTGATTTCAGCGGCTCTCCGGAGAAGTTCAGTCGGCTCTTTTCGTTCGCTTCGGTTCAATCCCGAAGGGTTTGCCTCCTTCGGCCCAGGGTTGGCGCACTGCGCCTCCTGGCCCATCCATCGTGGCGACGAAAGGAACCAAACATCCGGTCACGTTCAATCCCGAAGGGATTGCGTCCTCCAGCCCAGGGTTGCGAGGAACGAGCTACCCTGGGTGAACTCGCGAAATGAGTCCAACCCCAACGGGGTTGTGTCCTTCAGGAGGCTGTGACGGGCTGTGATGCAACCCCGTTGGGGTTGTGGATTTCCTGCCGGGCGGACCCAGGGTAGTCCCTCCGTTGTCGGGCCAACCCTGGGCTGGAGGATGGAATCCCGTCGGGATTCCCCGCCCGCGCCCCATCGCGGAGCGATGCCCCGACGGTAGCCGTGGACTTCAGTCCACGGTCTGCGGGGAAGAAACGAGCGCGTCGCGGAGCGACGCCTGACGGACGAGGCATGCTTCAACCGTCGCTACGCGACGACATTCCTCCTCCCGACGAACGGTGGGCTGAAGCCCACGGCTACCGTCGCCTGGTCGTTCCGCGACCGTTCCTCTAAAGTCCAACGCCGCTTGTTCCCCGCCCTTGCCCTTGGATTGGGGGGATTTTAGAAAGTGTCATCCACGGCCGCGGCGAGTGGAAGTGTTCGTCCGCTCACATTCAATCCCGAAGGGATTGCGTCCTTCAGCCCAGGGTTGGCGCCCCGCGCCTACCCTGGGAAAACGGCGCAAAAAGAGACAACCCCAACGGGGTTGCGTCCTGCGGCCGGCGAGGCGACGGGATGTGACGCAACGCCGTTGGGGTTGTTGGATTTCCTGCCGAGCGAACCCAGGGTAGGCCCTCCGTTGTCGGGCCAACCGTGGGCTGGAGGACGGAATCCCGTCGGGATTCCCCGCCCCCGCCTCATCGCGGAGCGATGGAGTGACGGTAGCCGTGGACTTCAGTCCACGGGCTGCGGGGAAGAAACGAGCGCGTCGCGGAGCGACGCCTGACGGACGTCGCTTCCTCGCGGTCTAGCACGGACCGCAAATCGCCACGTCTTTCCCGCCGGTCTTGCCGCCCTAGACTTGAATGATGATTTGTTCCGGCCTGGCGGCTTTCAGGTCATCGCGGAAAAGAATCTTGCCGTCGATGCTTTGGTCCGCGCCTTGGCCGTTTCATTCGCGTGCCAGCAACCACAGATCACGCACAAGAAAAGTTTGAAAATCCCGAATCTGCTCGCGCAAGCGTTCGTTTGTCCGCATTTCCGGGCGCGGATCAACGTAATAAACGCCGTCTAGTTTGTTCAAAGCAACCGTGTAGCCGAGGAAGTGGTTGCTCTTGAACGTCGAATTGATGCCGAAAATGCTTTGGCCTCGCCTAGCGCGTTGAACGTCGTGGAGAAAAATGGCAATCACCGGAATCTCACGGTTAAGAAGTTTCGTCAGAAGAAATTTGTCGAGAAAAACCTTGTCTATGCGGTCTTTGCTGGTTGTTTTTACCGAGCCGACAACTTCCGATGGGTGGATGTGCTTGGTTTCAGCGGCAATAATGGCTTTGTTGCGTGAGAATACCAAATCCAGCTCGTCGGACATTTCGCAACCGGGATGTCCGGGAATAGGTATATTGATGACGCGTGGCTCACACGTGACGCCGACTTCCTTGATGATGAGTTTCACGAGCGACTCAAAAACTTGGCCGATGCGCTTCCGCGACTGGTTTGGGTTCTCGAACGAATCTCCGATGCAACCGGCCGACTGTTGCAGCGTATAGACCACGCGATTGATTTCGTTCGAATCCAAATAGTGCTTTCGCGCTTTGCTGTCCGCAACGGCTTGCTTGTGCCTTTTCAAATCGCCCAAGAACGTAACGAGGCGTTCAAAAGCGGCGGCCAATTCCGCCTTTGACTCAAAGAACAAACGTGTATTGAGCGGGCGGGTAATTTCGTGCCCGTGTGCCTTGCCGTATTGATAGAAAATGTAGTGCGCGTGCGAAGGCGAAACAATTCGTGTCGGCTCTTCCTTTTCCAGCAGGCTCAGATACGCCGAACAAAACTTCTCATAATCAGCCAGCTGACGAAATCCCGCCTTGTCTCTCAAACTCTCTTGAAGGTCTCCGAGCGCCACTTTCTTCATCGGATGGACTTTCTTCTTTGGGCATTTTCCTCATCGTAGCGAAGCCACTTTTCAACCGGCCAATCTTCGACCAGTTCGATTCGATCCGCAGCCCATCGGCAGTATTCGGCATTCAAATCACAACCTTTCCAGCGCCGCTTCAGTTGTTCTGCAACCACCGCCGTGGTGCCAGATCCAAGAAATGGGTCAATCACCAAATTGCCCGGTTTGGAACAAGCGAGAACGACCTTTCGCAACAATTCCTCTGGCTTCTGTGTCGGGTGCGGTGTCTTCTCGTGCATCCCATTGCAGGTTGTTGGAATCTCCAATACGTCCTTCGGCTTCGCGCCGCCCGGATGTGGATGCCAGATGCGGGCTTTGTTCGAGCCTTTTCCGTATTGGCTCGTTTCAGCCTGCGGGTGAGCCGGATATTTCAGTGTGTGGTCGCCGTAGGGAATGCGCACGGCATCCGTGTTGAATGTGAACTCCCATCCCTTGCGAAAATGGAGCAGACTTTCGTGCGAACGCCCCCAATCGTCGCCGAGATTCGCCTTGTTCTTGTAATGCCACACCAGCCAGCGGCAGCCGCGGAAAAACCGCGACGCTGGCAATCGCAGGTCGGCCAAGATTTCTGAAAAACCGCAAACAAAAAGCGTCCCGTTTGGTTTTAACACTCGCGCCGCCTGTTCAATCCAGCGAACTGACCAAGCAACGTATTTTTGTTGCGATTCGAAGGAATCCCACTCCGCCTTCTTTATGTTATACGGCGGGTCGGCAAAGACGAGGTCAACCGAGCCAGTTTCTAGGTTTCCCAACCATGCTGCTGAATCACCCAGCCAAATCTCTCCGTGAGGATGCGAGTAAAATAAGCGCGGCGAAATGTTATCCGGTGAACCGTCCACAGGTAGTCGTTCGCCTTTGGTCAATTGTTGGCCGAAGAATTGCGGGACTTCACGGTTCCGAACAAAGTAATTTGCAGAGGGGTCATGCAATTCCAAGGACACCGCAGACGTTGCATTGCCGTGAGTCGCTTCACTTGCGCGAGCCTTTTGTTTCGGATGATTTTTATATTTGGTTGCCATAAGCAATTAGTTAATTCCAAGAGTGGTGGGGTAGGCCTTCATGTCGTTGCCGCCGAGAAAGGTGTAGAAGGCTTGCATCGCGCCAGAGACATTGCCGGGCTGTTCGGTGATGGCGTCGTAGGCTTTTTTGGTTTCGATGTCCCAGTGCCGGGTGTCCTCAAACGCGTGAATTGGCGCGCAGCTTCGCGAAGACTTCGTCAGCAGGGATGCCGGTCACGTTGCCCGCGCGCACGTCGGCCATCCGGCGCTCGATTTCTTCGCGCCAGGCCCGTTCGACTTCCACGGGATCTTCTTCGGTCTCTTCAAGACTCACGAGGAGATCGTGTGCGAGCCGCGCGCGCTCCTGCTGGGAAAGTTTCAGGGCGTCCTGTGCCAGAGCGTCGTAGGTGGGAGGCATAAGATTCGGCGCAAAATGTAGGCGTGGTGAGCCGCGGGGTCAAGGTGTGCTGTCCAGCAATCGCTGCGTCAGCCCCCCGTACGCATCGATCCGCCGGTCGCGCAGGAAGGGCCAGTGCGTGCGCGTCGCGTCCACCTTCGCCAGGTCCACGGGCACGATGAGGACCTCCTCGCGGTCCACGCTGGCCTTGGCGAGGATTTGTCCGCTCGTGCCGGCCACGAAGCTCTGGCCCCAGAACTCCAAGCCGTCGCCGCCCACCGGGCGTTCCAGCCCGATGCGATTGGCGACGGCGACGTAGCAGCCGTTGGCTACCGCGTGCGCGCGCTGGCTGAGTTCCCATGCCTCGTGCTGGACCGCGCCCTCTTTCTTTTTCTCCCGCGGATGCCAGCCGATGGCCGTCGGGTAAAACAAAATCTCCGCGCCCTGCAACGCCGTAAGCCGCGCGCCCTCGGGATACCATTGGTCCCAGCAAATCAGCACCCCGATCTTCGCATAGCGAGTCTGCCAGGCGCGGAACCCAAGGTCGCCGGGGGTGAAATAGAATTTCTCGTGGTACAGCGGGTCGTCCGGGATGTGCATCTTGCGGTAGATGCCGAGCAGCGACCCGTCGGCGTCGATAATGGCGGCGGTATTGTGATAGAGGCCGGCGGCGCGCTTCTCGAAGAGCGAAGCGATGACGACGACGCGGTGTTTTTTCGCCAGCTTTTGAAAGGCGTCTGTGCTGGGGCCGGGGATGCTCTCGGCGAGCGCGAAGTTTGCGTGGTCTTCGCTCTGGCAAAAGTATTGCGAGCGGAAGAGTTCCTGCGTGCAGATGATCTTCGCGCCTTGCCGGGCGGCACGCTCGGCCAGGCCGAGGGTTTTTTTGAAATTGGTCCTCGGGTCGGCAGAGCAGGCCTGTTGGAGGAGGCCGAGGCGGAGGGGTGGGGTCTTGGGCGCGGGCATGATTGGGGAGGAACCAGTAATCAGTGTTCGGTAATCAGTATTCAGTCGTCAGTCTGGCCTCCTACTGAACACTGAATACTGAACACTGAATACTGAAAACTCCTGGAATTGGACGAAGGGGCGCATCCGCACATCGTTGGGGCTTGGAACTCCCTCTCCCCGCGACGGAGGAGCGGGGAGAGGGCCGGGGAGAGGGGAAATCTCTGTTCGCAACGACCCTCCTCTCCCCTGCCCTCTCCTCCCTCGGGGGGGGGAGGGGGAGTAAGCGGGGGTGGCGACCCCAACAATGTCAAGATGCGCCCGGACGAAGGCCGGGCTACTTGCGTTTATCCTGCGACGTGGCGCGGGCAGTGCGTTCGATCAGTTCAGTGCTGCCTTTGGCGTCGCTGGTGGCGAGTCGCGTGTCCTGGCCGAACAGCTCGCGAATCATTCTGCCGAGCGTCTCGTTCGTCGGCCCGTAACCGGAATGGTAGATGTAATGCTCGAGATCGTAGAGCATCGCCGAGGCGTCCGTGTAGCGTTTGGTCAGGTCGCGCGAGAGGGATTTGTGGAGGACTTCATTCAGGCGTTCGTCAATGCGGGGGTCCAGCGAGCGGAAGTCGGGGATCGCGAGGTTCATCACGTTCTTGCGCGAATCCTCGGGGGTCTCGCCCTTGAAAACGTTGCGCCCCAGCAGCAGGTGGGCGAGGACGACTCCCAGGGAGAACAGGTCGCTGCGTTTGTCGGTGATCTGGAAGTCGGCCTGCTCGGGGCTCATGTAGTCGGCCTTGCCGGCGACGACTTCGCCCTCGTTGTCCACGAGGAACCCGCGCGCCTTGGCGATGCCGAAGTCCGTCAGCTTCACGTCGCCTTCGAAGGCAATCATGATGTTCTTGAAGGAGACGTCCCGGTGCACCAGGCCGAGGGGCTTGCCATCCTTGTCGGTCTTGTCGTGCGCGTAGGCCAGCCCCCGGCAGACGCGGCTGGCGATGAACACGGCGATCTCGACGGGCAACACGCGGTGCT
>CAZZAQ010000220.1:0-7329 GCA_964652165.1 uncultured Bifidobacterium sp. | reverse complement strand
ATCAGTGAAAACTTCGCATTTGCTGGGTTTTTTGAGAATCGTTCCGGAAGTTAGGTTGGTGCTGGTGTATTGAGCCACGGGACGGCGGTGGTCACGCCCACGCCCGCGCCTGCCTGTGCGTCGCACGAAGACAGGCCGGGTTGGACGTTCCTGGACTGGCCGGGCAATCACAGGTAGCCGCCGACGTGAGGAGGCGAATAGTTACGGTCACGGGGAAGTCCGCCTCCTTACGTCGGCGGCGACGCGGAAGGGGTGAGCCGCGCAGCAGCGCAGCCCTACCTCTCGATGGATTTAATGCGCCGCATCGGAGTTCGGCGCTCCGCCGGAGGGAGGGGAGGTCTTGCGGAATTGTGGCAGCCGCACTTTGATCCACCAAATGGCGGCGATGAGGATGAGGAAAACGATGACGACGTCGATCTTGTGCGAATACTTCTGCACGGTGGGCCAATGCTCGCGCAGCTTCATGCCGCAGACGAGGAGGAAGGTGTTCCACGCGGTCGCGCCGACAAAGGTGACGGCCAGGAACGGCAGCATCGGCGTGCGGCCCATGCCGGCGGGGATGGAGATGAAATGGCGCACCACCGGCACGAAGCGGGCGATGAAGATGGTCATGACGCCGGCCTTGCGGTGGAAGAATTTCTCGGTGCGCTCGAGGTCGCGCAGATTCAGGAGCAGGTAACGGCCGACTTTGAGGACGAGCGGTTTGCCGCCGTAGTAACCCATCGCATACGAAAGCAGCGAGCCGATGATGGAGCCGAGGCTGGTGCTCAGGATGGCCAGCCAGAGGTTCCATTTGCCGTCG
This sequence comes from uncultured Bifidobacterium sp., assembly GCA_964652165.1. Taxonomy (GTDB): domain Bacteria; phylum Verrucomicrobiota; class Verrucomicrobiia; order Limisphaerales; family JADJPG01; genus DASTLJ01. The sequence continues at coordinate 6,527 of CAZZAQ010000220.1, read as the reverse complement.
GCGACCTGGAACCCCACGAAGGGCATCACGGCCTCGCTCGGCACGGGGGCGATCATGCTCTCCAGCGCCATCAAGCCCGCCGCCCCGGCGTAGCTGGTCCGATCGAGCACGTTGGTGGCGATGCCGGTGATATACTCGGTGATCATGCCCGCTTCAGCCGCAGGACCCGGCATCACAACATTGGCCGCCGGCTGAAGTCGCCTGGTAATCCTGGCCCTTGGTTTCGCGGGGATCGCGGCGGCGCATCGTGTCGCAGTTGAACGGCGCTGCCGTCTCCAGCGGCACGGGCTGGAGGGGATCGATGAAATCGAAGGCGTCGCGGTACGGAGACTTTTTCAAGAGCTGATAGGTTTTGTCGCACACGGCGTAACGCCGGCCGCGCTCCATGCGGTGCCCGTCGTCGTCGAGCACCTCTTTGAACGGCCCTTTGTAGACCACCGCCTGCATCCGCTCGAAGCAGGCGCCTTGTTTGCCCTTGAAGGCCTCGACCGTCATCGAACGAAACTCGATGCCCTGGACCGTGCGCCACGGCGTCGCGTCGAACGCAACAATTCGGATGCCGTAAAAGCCGGCGGCGGTGAACGCCCGGACGAACCCCTCCTCGGTCAACGCGCCCGCGATACAGCCGGACCACAACTCGGCGTCGGCCCGCATCGCGTCCGGCACCGGCTCGTCGCTGACGATGTCCGAAATGACCGCCCGCCCTCCATTGCGGAGCACGCGGAAAATTTCCTGGAAGAGCCGCGGTTTGGCGGCCGGATCGACGAGGTTGAGGACGCAATTCGAGACTGCGACGTCGATGGACTCCGACGCCACGAGCGGACGGCGCACGCGCAATTCCTCGGCCAGCATCTCGGCGGCGAGGAAGGCGTCCGCGCCGGCGATGGGCCGGTCCTTCAACTCCGCGTCGAGCGCCTCCAGGTCGAGCGCGAGGTCCTGGATGCGCCCCTTGCGGAACTCGACGTTGTGCCAGCCGATGGCGTCGCCGACGGCCCGTTGATGCTTGCGGGCCAGCGCGAGCATGTCGTCGTTCATGTCCACGCCGATGACGCGGCCTTCGGGACCGACGACCTGCGAGGCGATGAAGCAGATTTTCCCGCCGCCGCTGCCGAGGTCGAGCACGGTTTCGCCGGGCCGGACGTGCCGAGAGGGATCGCCGCAGCCGTAATCGCGCTCGAGAACCTCCGCGGGGATGACTTTCAGATGCTCCAGGTTGTAATCAAGTGGACAGCAGAGGGCGTCGGCTTTGGTTCGGGCCGCTTCGCTATAGCGGCTGCGGACCACGTTTTCGACGTTGAAACTTGGAGTCATGTGGACTGGATCAAAGCAGCCGGGCCGCTCGGGGAAAAGAAATTCTTTCTGGCTGGGGGGCGGGGGGGCGAAATCTCGACGACTTGCAACGGTGGTTCATGTGGAAGATTCCTGACAGGGGAATGGGGACAGCGGAATCAACGTTTGGAGCGTGAACCATCCCCGCGTCAACCAAAGCACGGATGTGCTTTCTACCGCCACCCATTCCCCTGTCCCCATTCCCCTGACCACTCCGGAGAAGCGTCCAGCTCCGCTGGGTAGAATACTGACGGGGGAACGGGGAGGGAATTCTCCAGGACCGGCAGCGGAATTCTGTTTGTCGAATTCCAGCGAAAAGACTCGCAGGATGCATCAGAACCTGATCTCCAATTCGTCTGCTCCCTCCGGGATCGAGGGCTGAGGTTTGGGAACGCAGACGCATCGGCGCAACTTGCCAGTACCACCAACGTAGGGCAGGGCGTCTCGCCTGCCCGGCCGAGCGAAGCGAGGCCTTGGCGGTGCGAACGCCGCGCCTTGCGGCGCGGCAGGGCAGGCGGGACGCCTGCCCTACGTTCCCGGCGCGACCTCGACCGTGGTGGTACTCCCAAGTTGCGCCGCAGACGAATGAGGCCGAAGGATTCGGCTGGCATTTGCCGCTGGAATCTGAGAGGGTTCTCCCGACCCCGAAGTCTTCGCTGGCCCAACGAGCGCGGCCTTTGGGGGCGTGCCCACACGACGCCTAAATGTTCCTCGCATGAAAAGACTGCTGTTCCTCTCCGCGATTCTCGCCCTGCTCTCGTGCACCACCTCCCGGCTTCGCGCCGACGCCGTGGTGGTCTTTAACGAGATCATGTATCACCCGGCCACCAACGAGTCGCTCTACGAGTTCGTCGAATTGCGCAACCTGCTGGCCGTGGACGTGGACATCTCCGACTGGTCATTCGACGGGGTGATCCAGTTCAGCTTTCCCTCGAACTCCATCATCAAGGGCGGCGCCCATCTGGTTGTGGCCCGTTCGCCGGCCACGATGATGGGCGTCATCGGGTCGACGAACGTGTACGGCCCGTTTCTCAACCGGCTCGAAAACCGCGGCGGCGAACTGAAGCTCCGCAACAACAGCGGCCGCGTTATGGACGAGGTGAACTATGAGACGGAGGGCGACTGGCCCGTGGCGCCGGACGGCTCGGGCGTGTCGCTTGCCAAACGCGACGCCGACAGCGCCAGCGGCTCCGCTGCGAACTGGACCAGCAGCGCGCAGATGGGCGGCACACCCGGCGCCCGAAACTTCGCGCCCACCGGCGGCTTCACCGCACCGGCCGGCTTGATTTCGTACTGGAATTTCAATGAACCCAGCGGCCCGAGCATTGGCGATCAGGCCGGCGCCAATCCCGGCGCGCTCGGCAGCGGCGTGACGCGCCTGAACAGCACGGTCGGCCGGGCGCTTTCGTTCGATGGCAGCAGCAACGCGTTCGCAAGCGTCGGCGCCGGCGCCAGCTTTGCCGTCAGCAACGGCATCACCATCGAAGCGCTGCTGACGCCCGGCTGGAGCACCACCAATTCGGCCGTCATTTTCAGGAAGGCGCCGCGCCGGCCCGCTTCCTACCTGGATGCGGTAATGACCAACCAGCCCATCGCCTACTGGCGGCTGGGCGATGCCACGACGGCTATCGCCGACTCGTCGGGCAACAACCATCCCGGCACCGCCACGGCTGGCGTGCAACTCAACCAGCCGAGCCTCATCCCCAACGACCCGGCGAACGCCGCGGTGCGCGCCACCGGCAGCGAGCGCATCACGGTTCCCGGTTTCGAGAAAATTGGGGCCGCAGGCTACACAGTCGAGTTTTGGGTGAGGGTGCACACCCTGCCAAACGCCTGCTGCCAGAACCTGGTCGGCGACGGCGAAGGAGCGGGCGACTACTTCATGATGAATTACATCCTCGGGCCGAACCAGGGCGTCACGGGCGCCATCCGGCCGCACTACGGGCCGAACAACTCGCCGGTGTCGATGGACAGCCCGACGGCCCTCCAGGTGAACAATACGTATCACATCGTCACGACATGGGACACCGGCCCGGCCGCCAACAATGCTGTGATTTACATCAACGGCGTCGCCGACCGCGTCGGCACGATTACGCGCAACGTCCCGGCACTCGGCACATTCGGGAACAATACTGTCTACATTGGCTACGACAACCGCGAAGTGCCTCAGGGCAACTATACTTACGACGAAGTCGCGCTTTACAACCGCCCGTTGAGCGCCGCGGACGTGGCTTCCCATTACGCGGCGGCCACGACGGTCAACTTCGACGCCAGTCAAGGCAACGCTATCCAACTGGCCTTCCAGGACGATGGCAACAACGCCGCGGCCAATCCGCCCGTCGCCCCGGGCAAGGTGCTCTCCTTTGGACTCACTGTCGCAGGCGTCTACAGCGAACTGGACATGCCGCTGGACGGCGCGTCCGGCCGCCCGACCCTCGCCGCGCTCGAGAACGGCCAGCCGCACCACGTGGCCGCCACCTACGACAGCGCCATGGGTGTGAAAGCGATTTATGTGGATGGCACCCTCCGTTTCAGCACGACTTTGAGCGGGATGCTCAGCGCCGCGAATTCAGCCAACGCCATCCTTGGTAACTCGGAGACGAACGGCAGCGCGCCGTTCGTCGGCGCGCTCGACGAGATGGCGTACTGGGGTCGCTCCCTTTCCGCGGCCGAGGTCGCCGCGCACGCGAGCGCCGCCCAGTCCGGCCACGATTATTTCGCGCCGAACCCGCAGAACAGCACCACGCTGGCTTTCAATGAATTCTCGGCGTCGACCAACGCCGAATTCTGGCTGGAACTGGTCAACTACGGCACGAACAACATTCAGCTCGAGGGCTTCGCCATCGTCCGCGACGGGCCGGAGAGCCTGTACGACGCCACCTATGTTTTCCCGGCGGGTCCGTCCGTCAACGCCGGCGGCTACCGGGCGGTCACGAACACCACGCTGGGTTTCCATCCCGTCAGCGGCGACCGCCTTTACCTGCTGCCGCCGGCGCGGGACAAGGTGCTCGATTCGGTGGTGGTGAAAAACGGCGCGCGCGCCCGCTCCCCGGACGGGACCGGCGCCTACCTGCGCCCGACGTCAGCTTCGCCCGGCGGCGCCAACAGTTTCGTCTTCCACAACGAGATCGTCATCAACGAGATCATGTACGATCACAAGCTGCTCCCCGCGACAAATAATCTCCCGCCCCAGCCCTCGCACGAAAAATGGATCGAGCTCCACAACAAGAGCGCGGGCAACGTCAACCTGACCGGCTGGGAACTTGATGGCGGTATTGGCTACCATTTCAGCCCCGGCCAGATGATTTCGGCGGGCGGCTACCTTGTCGTCACGGATGATGCGGCGGCGCTGCGCGCCCGCTACCCCGGCGTCCCGATTGTCGGGGATTTCAGCGGTCGGCTATCGGGCAAGAGCGACCGGCTGGTTCTCCGCGATCCCACCGGCAATCCCGCCGACGAAGTCCGCTACTTCGACGGCGGTCGTTGGCCCGAATACGCCAATGGCGGCGGCTCGAGCCTGGAATTGCGTGATCCCAACGCCGACCATTCCAAGGCCGAAGCCTGGGCCGCCAGCGATGAGTCCGGCAAGTCCTCCTGGCAGACGTTCACTTACCGCACGCTCGCGGCAGCCTCCCCGACGCCTGCTCCGGACACGGTGTGGCGTGACTTCGTTCTCGGCCTGCAAGACGTCGGCGAATGTCTCATCGACGACATCAGCGTGATCGAGTCGCCCACCAACGGACCGGTTCAATTTATCGCCAATGGAAACTTTGAAAGCGACATCACCGGCTGGCGCGTCTTGGGCACGCACAACCGCAGCCACGTGATCGTGGATCCGGATAACGCGGCCAACCACGTGCTGCACGTCGTCGCCACGGCCTATCAGGAGCACATGCACAATCACATTGAAACGACCTTCACGGCCACCCGCGCGGTCGTGAACCTCCGCCAGTATGAAGTCAGCTTCCGCGCCAAGTGGCTTGCCGGAAACAATCTCCTGAACACCCGCCTTTACTTCAATCGCGCCCCACGCACAACGGCGTTGCCTTATCCGACACTCAACGGCACACCCGGCGCGGCGAACTCACGACTGGTGTCAAACGCTGGACCCACCTTCAGCAGCTTTGGACACCAGCCCGTCGTGCCGCAGCCCGGGTCGCCGGTCACCGTGTCCGCAGTCGCGCAAGATCCGCAGGGCGTGGCGTCCGCCGAGGTTTGGTGGTCGGTCAACAGCGGCGCCTGGAACAGCGCGGCGATGACGCCTCAGGGCGGAGGCGTTTATACCGGCGCCATCCCGGGCGCCAGCGCGGGGGCCGTCGTGCAATTCTACGTCCGCGCCGTGGACGGGTTGGGCGCCGCAGCCACGTTCCCGTCGCGTGGGACGAACTCCGGCGCTCTCTACGCCGTGGCGGACGGCCAGGCCATTCCCTCCTTGCCCCACAAAGTGCGCATCGTCATGACGCCCGCCAACACGGACCTGATGCACGGCACGGCCCAGGGCGTCAATCAGACCAACGTAATGAGCAACGATCTGCTGCCCTGCACCGTCATTTATGATGAGACCCGCGCCTACTACGAGTGCGGCGTCCATTTGCGCGGCAGCCAGCGCGGGCGGTACAGCGACATCCGCACCGGCTTCCATATCGAGTTTCCGCCGGATGACCTTTTCCGCGGCGTGCATCCCGTGATGCTCATCGACCGCTCAGGGGCCGGCGACTCCCCCAACAACCGCCAGGAGGAAATCGTCCTCAAGCACATGCTCAACCGCGCTGGCGGCATCCCCGGCACCTACGGCGAGATCGCCCACGTCATTGCTCCGCGCGCCGCGCACACCGGGCCGTGCCAGTTCTTTCCGAGGCACGAGGACAACTTCATCGAGACCGCCTTCGAGAACGGCGGCGATGGCACACTGTTCGAGATGGAACTCATCTACTACCCCACGACGGCCAACGCCTCCGGCTATAAGCTGCCGCAGCCGGACGGCGTCCAGGGCATCGACCTGGCCGACTTCGGCAGCGACAAGGAGCCGTACCGTTACAACTTCCTGATCAAGAACCATCGCGACGCCGACGACTACAGCCGGTTCATCACGCTCTGCAAGGCGCTCAGCCTGACCGGCGCCGCGCTCGACGCGCAAAGCCGCCAGATCATGGACATCGACCAGTGGATGCGCGCCTATGCCCTGATCTCGCTGTGCA
>CAZZAQ010000219.1:7130-7342 GCA_964652165.1 uncultured Bifidobacterium sp. | reverse complement strand
CGCGCGCGCCAGCGACTGCATCTCGGCGAACAGGCTCAGCTTCGGCGCGCGACCGGATTCCTTGCGCACGCTGGCGAGACTGTCGGTGCCAAGGCACACGTTGACGCCGGCGCTCTCCAATTCCTGGCGGGGAAACTTCAGGTGTCGGAAGTAGTCATGGCTGCGCGGGCAGTGAACGACGCTCACGCCATTGGCGGCGAGCAAGAACGCAT
>CAZZAQ010000219.1:0-7120 GCA_964652165.1 uncultured Bifidobacterium sp. | reverse complement strand
TGGTTGGCGTGCACCGCCAGGACATTCGAGTCCAAAAAGCCGCAGCGTTCGAGGGCTTGCACGGGCGAGCCTTGCCCGCAATCCGACATGTCGCGCTGCCCCTTGAGCCAGTCGAACATCGCGCCTTTCCCGTACCGGAACATCATGAATTCCTCCTCACTTTCGGCGACGTGCGTGACCAGGCGCCAGCCGCGGCGTTGCGCGGCCCGGGCCGCCTGTTCGAGCAGTTCCGGCGTCGCGGTGTACGGCGCATGGGGCGAAAGGCCAACCCTGCCCTCCGATCCCGGAAGGCCCAGGCAGTGGTTCACGCAGCGCTCGACCAGTTCGCGCGCCGCCTCGCGGCTCCTGAGGCTGAACAGCTCGCGGAATGAGATCACTCGCAAGGGCGTCCCGCCCCACGCCGCGGGGAGCAGTTCCGGCACCGCCTCAACATCGGCGACCGTCGTCGTTCCCGTGTCCACCAGCATCCGGGCGCCGCGACGCCAGGACGCGGCGAACTCTTCAATCGTCCACGAAGCCTTGAGCGCGACGATGGCCTTGATCCAGTCCGTGAAATGCTTCGGTGGCGGCAGCAAGCCTGCCATGCCGGTGTAATCGAGGTGACAGTGGGCGTTGACCAGCCCAGGCAACAGCACGGACTCTCCGAAGTCCTGAACCTCGACCCCGGCCATCGCCGGCCGGTCCTTCCAACGGCCAGCCCAGGCCACTCGTCCGGCGGACACGGCGACAGCGCCGTCGTCGATCGGCGGCCTGGAAACGGGAATAACGATGCGCGCGCGCAGCAGCATGTTCGTTAAAGTGTGAATCGTTGAATCGTTGAATCGTTGAATCGTTAGAGAGGTCCGCCGGTCGCCGCGGGCGCCTGGCCCGCCTATTTCATGCGTTTCTCGCCGCCGTAATCCCCTCTCATTAACACCCCGCTTCAGCGGGGTGTCGGGCCGGAACAAAAGGAGAAACCGTTTCAACGGTTTCTCACACCCTGTCGAAACCGTTGAAACGGTTTCGAGGGACTCCGACGCGCAGACACCCCGCTGAAGCGGGGTGTTAATGAAACCGGCGGTCCAGCCAGCAACAGGACTGTGAACTATGCGGGCTAGCGTCTCAACTCCTCAACGCTTCAACGCTTCAACGATTCAACGATTCAACGATTCAACTCTCCTGTCTTCCGCCGGCTCGGTTAGAACTCACCGAAGAACGACTAAATCGCGGCCTCCTGCCGGCGTTGCTTGATGCGGGCGGCCTCCGTGTGCTTTCGGTTCTTGAGCTTATCGTGGCGCTTGCGGAGTTGTTGCTCGATCTTCTTCGTCACCTTGTCAATGGCCGCGTAGAGATCGCCGTCGTGCTCCTCGGCATAGAGATCGGGGCCGCGCACGCCGAGGCGGAGCGCGCATTTGAACTGGCGCTCGGGCGCTTTGGTGTTGTCGTGCTCGAGATTGACGCGGGCGTCAATGGCCCACCGGTCGAAATGCTCCAGCTTTTCGATGCGCACCAGGATGTGGTCCTCGATGGCCTTGGTGAGCGTGACATTGTGGGTCGTCAGGATGAATTTCACAGGCCGAGGATGGGACGCGCGCCGGCCAAAATCCAGCCAAACCGTTTTTGCTAGCCGGGATAGCCTTCCATCGCCTTGAGCATCTCTTTGACGGCCGATTCCAGGCCGACAAACACGGCACGGCTGACGATGCTGTGGCCGATGTTCAGTTCCTCCAGGTGCGGCACGACCTGCAGACTCGGCACGTTGCGGCAGTTCAGGCCGTGCCCGGCGTTGACCCTCACGCCGAGTTGCCGGGCCAGTCCGGCGGCACGGGCGAGCCGGTCCAGTTCGGCTTGCTTTTGGGGCGCGCGGTCGAACTGTCCGGCGTATGCCCCGGTGTGCAGCTCGATGAACTGGGCGCCGATGCGGGCCGCGGCCTCGACGTGCGCCGCCTCCGGCCCGATGAACAGGCTCACGTCGATGCCGGCCTCGTTCATCCTACGCCGGGTTTCCCTCAGCGCCGCTTCCTGCCCTGCGGCGTCGAGGCCCCCTTCGGTGGTCACCTCCTGCCGCCGTTCGGGGACGATGCAAACGATGTCCGGCCGGAGACGCAACGCAAGGTCAACGATCGCCGGCGCGTTTGCCATTTCCAGGTTGAGCCGCGTCTTGATGCGGCGGCGCAGTTCGAATACGTCGTGGTCCTGGATGTGCCGGCGATCTTCGCGGACGTGGGCCGTGATGCCGTGGGCGCCGGCGGCCTCGCAAACCAACGCCGCCTCGACGGCGTTCGGTTCGCCCGAAGGCTGCCCCCGGTATCGGGCCTCGCGCAGTGTGGCGACGTGGTCGATGTTGACGCCCAGCTTGAGGGGCATGCGGATCAGGGCTTCCGGCCGCCGCCCGTTACGGGGATGACCGGCGGCGGGTTGGTTCTGGCGGCGGCGGGCTTGCCTTTGGGCTGCGGCACCAGCTTCGGAGGCTCGTAGCGGAAGGGAAAGCCGGGGGAATCCAGAAACGCGCCAAAGCTCGCCAGCTCGAATCCCGTGAAGCCGAGGTGCGACTTGCGGACGAGCGACAGTTCGTTCGGCCCGGTTTGCGTGATCTCAGTCACCGTCTCGCTGGGCGCATTCGTGTTCAGGCGCAGTTCCTCGCCCAAGGCTCCAAGCCAGACCTTGACCGGAGAGTTGGTGCCCTGGGCAAACCTCCGCGACGCCATGTTGAGCAACTGATACAACTGGAGGCCGTGGTGCAAGCGGTGGTGAGTGACCTCGTAATCGTAGTAGAGGAGATTCGTCCGCGCGCCCAGTTGCGCGAACAAGCCAGTAGGAGCGGGCGATTGGCGCGGGGGCAATTGAAACAGCCCGCCTTGGATGAACCGCGTGGATCCGTTGGTCACGGGCCGGACGTGCGGCTGGATAAACGGCAGCGTCCAAAAAGCGAAGTTCTGGTTGCTCGCGTAGTAGAAGTCCCCCAGGTACTGCCCCAGGTTCTTCTTAACGAAACCCGGCAGCTTGCGCGCCAGTTGCCGCACGGCCCCATCGGCGTCCGCGTAAGGCACGGCGAAGTTGACGCGGCATTGGTCGCGGGCCAGATCGCTGGAGGACGGATTAGCCCACGCGGTGAACTGGCTGGGAACCCTGGCCAGTCCAAGCTCGGCGAAGCCTGGGAGTTCCTGAATCAGCGGCGCCACGCCACGGGCGGCCGTGAAAGAGGTTAGCGGCATGGGCGAGTCGCCCACGAAGTTGGTCGGAATCTGCCAGGGCTCGTATTTCCAAACCAATGGCTTGGCGTAGTTCAGCTTCAATTCCGTCCTCACGTGTTCGCCCCGGCCGCGCATCGTCAGATGCAATGGAGGCACTCCAAGCTTGCCGAACAGCGGAATCCACGGGCTGAGCGCCGGCGCGTCCGCCCGCAGATCGAGCAGTTCGGCCTCGACCTTCGGCCCCGGCCGGCCGGTGGTCTTGATTTGCTGCACGAGCGCCGGCGCGCGCGTGAGCTGTTCCGGCCCCAGCCCGAGCACGACCCATTGCCCGACGCGCACGAACTCAAAGCGGTTCGGCTCGGCCGCGCGCTTCAAGGCCCAGCCGCTGCCGCCGTCGCGGCCGGCCATTTGCGGCGCTCCTTGCCTCCAAAGCGCCGCCAACTGCCATAGATTCGTGCTCCAGACGGCGGCCCGCTCGTCGGTCAACTCCACGGCGATGGCGGTTTCCGTTCGTCCAATCGGTCCGCGGACTTCGCCGTAGGATTCGGCGTTCAGCACGTCCAGTATGAGAGGACGCAGCAACTCGGCCCCATCCGGTGCACCCGGCGGCAGCGCCTTCTCCCACGCCTTGCGCGGCGCCAACGCGAGGTTCGTGGCGATTTGCCTGCACAGGGCCTCCGTAGTCGCGAATTGGCTCACCCGCTTCAGGCGCGTGGCATTGGTCCCTTGCGCCAGCGCCTTGCGCCCGGCCGCGTGCCAGCTCACCAGCGGCCCGCCGCCACTTGGCGCAGGCTGCGCGCCGCCACCCGCCGCCAGGCCCAACAGCAGGACTCCCAGGATAGCACATCGTCTTTTCATTTTGAGCAGTGTGATTGCCAGACCTGCAGGGCTTTTGCAATTGCAATCATGGCTTTCCGCTTGCGGGCCTGCCAGGCACATCTGCTTTGGGGCTTGGGTTCAACGTAGCTGCGACCGTGAGGTCGTGGGACTGGAGCGCAGAAGCCTGGACAGCGGCATCGTTTTCGTACCCGCATGTGAACTCAGGCCGCGACCTCACGCTCTCGGCTACCCCAGGAAGAGACTCGATGGAGCCAATGCTGGGCGTGAGGAAGGCCGCTGCGGTTGAGCGGAAACCATACCACGGATTGCTCGGATGACACGGATAAGAAGTCGCCGATTCCGGACCCCCTCCGCGAAATCCGTGAAATCCGTGGTTACTGTCTCTGAATTCGCGCCAATTCGCGCAATTCGCGTCTCGCCTTGCGTATTCAGGACAAGACTGCTGAGGACCGAAAGCCCGTGCTGTGACAGCCTGGGGTGAAGCGCCGGGCGCGAAGCCCCAGGCAAACTCCCCAAACAATCCTCTCCGCCCTGTATGGGCGGCACACGATAGGAGTCCTATCCGTCCCGGCCATTCAGGCTTCAGAGAAATTCCTGGGGCCTGTGACCGGGCCTCCGCTCGCGCTGCTCGCTCCAGCCCAGGCTGTCACAGGGCGGGCCTTCAGCCCTGGCCGCGCTCAAGCACGGGCGCAACAGCCTCGGCGTGAAATGCCCCTCTCCGCATCGGATGGGGAGAGGGATCAAGGGTGAGGTGCACAAACAAAGTTCCGCTGCAAGCTGGCCGCCTCGCGCCTGCTGAACGAAAACACCTCCCTCATGCGGGGACAGAGTGCACGAATCTGGCGCGGGCCGCGAGAAGGTTTGCGCGCGGCAGCGCGCGTTCCGGCGAGGGCTGAGGATTTGTGGAAGGAATCTGTCTCTTCTGATTTGGGATCAGAAGAGACAGCAGTTGACCGACGGTTACTTTTTGACGGCGGCCTGTTTGGCGGCCACGGCCTGCTTTTGCTTCTGGTCGGCGCTGGTCACTTTGGCCTGTTTCTGTGATGATTTCTTCTGGTTCGCTTTCGGGGATCTATCGCCCATAATTTTGATTTTTACCTGCGGTTGACTCACCTGCGGCAGTTTCGTTTCTCCGCTGGAAAAACCATCATGCTTGCCGGGGCGGCCATTGTAAATGATGGACGCGAGATCATTTGGCGTGAGCAGCGGCGCAGCGGTCGTCATCCAAAAGATTGTTGCCGATAGTTGTTGCTATCCCGCCAGAACCAGCGATCCTCAGCCCGTCTGTTAGATAGCTTGTCTCTTTCAAGGCTTCAAGTGAACTCAGTTCAGTGATGATTTTAGACCCGACGTTCGGGAACAGTCTGTGAAAAATACCAGTTTGTCGGACAGTAAAACATCGCATGAGCAATAAATTGTTTGTCGGAAACCTTTCCTTCAACACCACCGAAAATGACCTGCAAGCCGCGTTCGCCGCGCATGGCACGGTCACTGAAACCAACCTGATGATGGACCGGGAAACCGGCCGTGCGCGCGGCTTTGCTTTCATCACCATGAGTTCAGCCGACGAGGCGCAGAAGGCCATTGCCGCCATGAACGGCAAGGAGATTGATGGCCGCGCCCTTACGGTCAACGTCGCCAAGCCGCGCGAAGAGCGCACGGGTGGCGGCGGTGGGCGACGTGAATACGGTGGCAGTGGCGGCGGACGGAATCGCTACTAAGCCTTCGGTTTGCATACGTTCGGGGCCCGGGTTTACCGGGCCTCGATTTTTTATTTGGCTGTGTCCCGGTCAGCCGGTTGGTGGGATGCTGCCGTTGGTCGCCAACCGGTGTCAGAGCCGAACAACTCTATGAAAGAAGACCATATTGAATTGGAAGGTCGCGTCCAGACCGTGCTGCCCGGCACGATGTTCCGGGTGGAACTCGACAACAAACATCTGGTGCTCGCCACCATCTGCGGAAAGATGCGCAAGCGGTGGGTGCGCCTCACGGTCGGCGATCGCGTCAAGATGGAGATGTCGCCTTACGATTTGGACAAGGCGCGCATTGTCTGGCGGCTCCGCTGAATACGCCGCGACACCACGCTTTCGAACGGCAGCGAATTCATAGAACCCAAAGGATTCAATCTCCGACAGTTCTCCTTTTTCAGTCGGCATATGCGTAGTGCGTCGCCGGTTCCAACTTGACAACATTGGCTCGTCTCTGCCAGAGATCGTTCAATTTCCAACACTTTCCCTCCTCGTTTAACAAAGGGAGCGGGAGTCTTGAACGAGACAACAACGTCCGTTACAACCACGCAAGGATCCCTATGAAAACATTTCTGGCTTTAGGTGCGACGGGAGATCCAACCGGCGGATGAGTCGGAGCCTTAGCTGTCAATTTTTCCGGACAAATTTTTGCGCATGTTTCCCGATGATGTCTCCGGTGTAGAGGTTGCCTTTGGAGTCGAGCGCGAGGCAGTGCACCCAGTTGCATTCGCCGGGCTGTTCCTTGCCGTCCTCGGCTTTGGGCACCGACCACAGTTGCAGAAGTTTTCCCGCGGTATTGAACTTCATGAAAACCTGGTCCTTGGGCGGACAGCCCAGCGGCGCGTTTGGATATTTCGCGTCCTTGCGCCACGGCATTGGTGACGAACCGCACACCCAGATTTCGTCGTGGGCCGTGAGCCAGAATCCCCAAGGCACGATGATGTCACGCCAGGAATCGAGCAGCCGACCGCGCTGGTCATACACCTGCACCCGCACGTTGTTGCGGTCGGCGACGTAGAGACGACCGCGCGAATCCAGCACAATCGCGTGTGGAATACTGAAGTTCGTCGGGCCGGTGCCAAGGCTGCCCCAGGCCTTGATAAATTTTCCGTTCCGGTCGAAGTGCGCCACGCGGCTGTTGCCGTAACCGTCGGAGACGAAGACGTCGCCGTTGGGCGCGATGGCCATATCTGTGGGCATGTTCAGCAAGTCCGGCCCTTCGCCTTTTTTTCCGGGCGTGCCGATGGTGAGCAACACCTTGCCCTCGGGCGTGCATTTGCGCACAACGTGCAGGCCCATGTCGGCAAGCCACACGTTGCCGTCGCGATCAATCTTGATGTGATGCGCGCTGCCGACGAT
>CAZZAQ010000218.1:2518-7360 GCA_964652165.1 uncultured Bifidobacterium sp. | reverse complement strand
GACTCTGATTCCCGCACCGGGACGGTGCGGGAACTCGCAGGCGCGGACGCCTGCGTTACGGGATCCGGTGCCTCTGTCACCGGCGCTTGTGTCACAAGATTGTCACGAATCCGGTATTGCCGGGAGGCCGCCTATGGGGCTATGAATTGGACCCGTGACTCCGCACGATGCCAGCGACCCGCGCCCGCGATCGGACGCGACACCGGCTGCCAACCCGATGCCCGCGGCCGGTGTACCCCCTCTCCTGCCTCCTTCCCGAAAACCGCGCAAGCCACGCCTTTCCATGAACTTGGTAGGGCCGACCTGCTGGTCGGCCTGGACGCGCCGCAGCGCGTCCCTACCGGGTTCATGGCCCCGAGGCGCGATTTGGGAATCGAAGAGGTTGCCCATGATCACCACCATGTGTGCCGCAGGATTGTTGGTGTCCCTAGCGGCGGGAATTCTTGCGCGGGCTGACGTTTCCGATGCCCGCGAGGCCAAGACCGAGCCGGGTGTCGCCTATTCCAATGACCGGGTGGCCCGCGTGCCTTGGTCCATCCACGTCGTGAAGATCGACCGGTCGCGGAAGGATCTGGCCTTCTTTTCCGCCCACGCGAGGGACAAGGTGCTCGGCGTCAGCCTGATCGCCGAACAAGCCCGCGCGATCCCGCGCGAAATCGGCCGAGCCATCGCCGGAGTCAATGGGGACTTTTACGCGCGGGACAATCCCATGTACGCCGGGGATCCGCGCGGCCTGCAAATCCTCAATGGCGACCTCATCAGTGCTCCTGACACCGTTTGCGTCTGGTTCGATGTGGACGGGAATCCCCATCTGGACGAAGTGAAGGGCGATTTCAAGGTCACCTGGCCGGATGGTCGCAAGACTCCGTTCGGCCTCAACCAACAGCGCCAGCCCGGCATGGCAGTTCTCTACACCCCGACCTATGGCCCTTCGACCCGTGCCATCGGCGGGCATGAACTGATTCTGGAAAAGGACGGCAATGGACCTTGGCTGCCGCTCCAGGCCGGTCAAACTTACCGTGCGCGCATTCGCGAAGTTCAGACCAATGCCAATACCCGGCTTGCGGCGGATGTGATGGTCCTGTCGTTGGACCCTCGCCTGCTGTCAAGCCTGTCGGAGCTTGCCGCCGGCGCGGTGCTGGAAATCTCCACCGCTACTACGCCGGACCTGAAGGGCGTGAAGGTTGCCATCGCCGGCGGCCCGGCGATTATCAAAGAAGGCAAAGCGTTTTCCTTGAAGGCTCCGCCGCCCGGCGTCCGGGCCAGCTACAGCGAGATGTCGAAATATGATCGGCATCCCCGCTCCGCCATTGGCTGGAGCCCGACGCATCTCTATCTGGTGACGGTGGACGGCCGGCAACCCGGCCTTTCCGTCGGCATGAAGCTCGCTGAACTCGCGGAGTACCTCGCCGGCCTGGGCTGCACTGACGCGATGAATCTCGATGGGGGCAAGTCCGCTCAAATGTGGGTGTCTGGCCAGATCGTGAACAGTCCCTGTCAGGGCGAGGACACCGTGGCCAATGCCTTTTTCGTCATCCGAAAGCCATAACAGTCCGCTAAAAAAGTAGCATCCGGCGTGAGCCGGATCTGATCTGACTGCGATTCCCGAAGGAATAATGATCCGGCTCACGCCGGATGCTACGAGATGAGGGTTTTTCAACGGGCTGCTAAGGGCGCTGAGCGGCTCGCTCGCCGCGCTTCGCGAGACGGAACACCGCGCCGCGATTCCCCGTCCTGCGTAGCGGCGAACCGGCGTTCGCCGCTGATCTCTCTCTGTGGGTGAAGGCTGTCCGAGAAGGTCCCTGCAAGAGGAGGAATGCGGCGGATGCCAATCCGCCGCTACACGGACTGGAACGCGCCGCCGAAGGCGAAACGTGACGTATCGAAAAACGATTCGCGGCGTTGCGCCTTCTCTCCGGGAAATCCTGCCAATAATTCTGTTCGGTTTCCTTCCCCGGCGGGAACTACAATACAGAACAACGCTTATGGACGACCGCGAACTGTTGCGTGATTACGTCGAGCACCGCTCGCAGGATGCTTTCCGGCAACTCGTCGAGCGCCATTTGCCGATGGTCTATTCCGCCGCGCGGCGCATGGTGCGCGATGCCCATCTGGCCGAGGACGTGGCGCAGAATGTTTTCACCACGCTGGCGCAAAAAGCCGAATCGCTCAGCCCGCCCCAGGTCGTGGGCGGCTGGCTTTACAACACCACGCGACATCTCGCCCTGCACGCCGTCCGCACCGAGCAACGCCGCCGCGAACGCGAACAGACCGCCTTTGCCATGCAAACCCTCGATCTTGCTCCTGACGATCCGCGCATCGCCGAACATCTCGAACCGGCGATGGCCGAGCTCGACCCCGCCGACCGCGACGCGCTCGTGTTGCGCTACCTGGAAAATCGCACCCTGCGCGACGTGGGCGCGGAACTCGGCCTCAGCGAGGACGCCGCGCGCATGAAAGTGAACCGCGCCCTCGAACGGCTCCGCGCCGGTTTCGAGCGGCAGGGCGTCGGCATCACCACCGTTCTACTGGCCACCGCCATCACCGGGACCACGGCTGCTGTGCCAGCCGGACTCGCCGCTACCATTACCACGACCGCGCTCGCGGCAACCGCCGTTCAAACTTCGGCTGCCCTTGCCACCACCCAAGCCATCGCCATGACCACCCTGCAAAAGACCCTCGTCGCCGCCGCCCTCGTCGCCGCCGGCGTGACAGCCACCTTGCTGGTTCAACATCCAGCCCAAAGCAAATTGCGCGCGGAAAATGACGCGCTAAGACAGCACCAAATCGAACAGGCCGAACAATTCATGGCCGAGACCACGCGCCTGTCGAATCAACTGGCGCGGCTCAGAAGCCAGCCGCCTCCTTCAAACAGTCCGTCTGCTGAAGTATTGAAACTCCGCGGCGAAGTGGGGAAGCTTCGCCAGGAAAAGGCCGCCGCAACCAACGCAAAAACGGGCCCCAGTGCTCTCAGCGGCCTCACAGCCAATCCTGAGATGCGGAACGCGTTCCGCACGCAGCAGAAGGCGGGCATGGCCATCCTGTACAAGGAATTCGCCAAAAACTTGAATTTGCCCAAGGAACAGATCGAGAAATTCAACGACCTCCTGGCCGACCACATCATGGCGAACGTGGAACACATCACCACCGTGTTGCGGGACGGACAATCGCGGGAGCAAATGGAGAGTTTGTTCGCCGGGCAGGAGGCAGCCTTGCGCGAGCAGGTGCAGGCGATGCTCGGGCCGGACGGCCTTTCTCAATATCAGGATTACAGCCGCAACCTCGTGAGCCTGTTCACCGCCGAAGAGTTCAAGGAGAAGTTAACCGGAGACGACGCGACCAAAGAGGCGCAGGCCAGGCAACTCTCTCAACTGATGCAGGAGGAGACGCAAAAAGTTCTGGCGGACGCCGGACTGGGATCGGATTACCAGACGCTGCCGATCCTTAACTTCCGGAACATCGCCTCCGCGGAGGAAGCCGAGAAGAGCCTGAAGTTGCTTGAAAACATTTATGAACGCGCGGCTGCGCGGGCTGGCTCGTTCCTCAGCGCCGAGGAGCTGGCGAAGTTCACAGAGTTTCGCACGGCCGCCATCGGCGTCAACCGCGCCGCACTGATGATGAATCGCAAGATGATGGCGCCCGGTTCCAACTGACGCCCGGCCGGGCACGCTGAAGGCGTGCGAGAAATTAGCCGGGGGTCGAGCGACCAGCGGGAGCAAACACCCCGCGCTCCGCGATTCACTCCAAGCTGTCACGGCACGGGCTTTCAGTCCGAACTCCGAAGTTCATACCACGGATTTCACGGATTACACGGATAATGAATGAATTCGATCCACAAGGCTTAACACGAATCGGCCTTGGGAGTTCAGCGCACAAGTGTCTCTTCATCCGTGTCATCCGTGTCATCCGTGGTTCTCAACTTCAGCTTTTGGGTTCAGCCCTCAGTGTTTTCGTTCAGCAGGCTCGAGGCGAGACACGAATTTCGCGAATTAACGCGAATTCAATTCGTGGAAATTCGTGCAATTCGTGTCCATGCCCAGGCTGTTGCGGCCGTGCTTGAACTGCATCCGAGCGCGACCCGCGGCACCAGAACCTTTTGAATTGCCACTTTAGGCCTGCGGTCCAATCCTTCGCGGCACTAACAGGCCCTGAATTCGTGAACATGCCAGCCGTGATTGCCAGTGGGACGCCGGGCTTCGCCCGGTGGCTCGGCATTGGACTGCTCTGCGCCGCCTTCGCGCCGCGGAGCGCGGCGGCCGACGCCGACCTGGCCAAACTCCCGCCCGCCGCCACGCGTCCGGTGGACTTCGCGCAGGACATCCAGCCCATCTTCGCAAGGAGCTGTTACGGCTGCCACGGATCGCTGCGGCAGGAAGCCGCGTTCCGTCTCGACGCCAAGGATGTCGCCCTCGTGGGCGGCGACCTCGGTCCGGCGATTATGCCCGGCAAAAGCGCGGAGAGTCTGCTGGTGCAATTCGTCTCCGGCGCGGTCGAAGGCAAGGTGATGCCCAAGAAAGGCGAGCGGCTGAACGCCGAGCAAATCGCCCTGATCCGCGCCTGGATCGATCAAGGCGCCGTCTGGCCCGATAGCGCCTCGGTGAAGCTCGAAGACAAGAGCGGTCATTGGGCGTTCAAGGCGCCGGTGCGGCCGGCGGTGCCGAGAATTAAAAATTCAAAATTAAAAATTGAGAATCCGATTGACGCGTTTGTTTTCGCCCGGCTTGAGAAGGAGCGGCTCAAGCCTTCCCCGGAAGCGGGCCGCGCCACGTTGATTCGCCGGCTCTCGCTCGACCTCGTCGGGCTGCCGCCCACGCCGAAAGAAGTGGACGAGTTCGTCGCCGA
>CAZZAQ010000218.1:0-2508 GCA_964652165.1 uncultured Bifidobacterium sp. | reverse complement strand
CAAGTCGCCCGACGCCTATGAGAAGCTCGTCGAGCGTCTGCTCGCGTCGCCGCACTACGGCGAGCGGTGGGGCCGGCACTGGCTGGACCTGGCCCGTTACGCGGACTCCAACGGCTACGAAAAGGACGCCCCGCGCAGCATCTGGCCGTATCGCGACTATGTCATCAGCGCCTTCAATCGCGATTTGCCGTTCGACCAGTTCACTCTCGAGCAGCTTGCCGGCGATCTGCTGCCGAACCCGACGCTCGACCAGCGCGTTGCGACCGGATTCCTCCGCAATTCGATGATGAACCAGGAGGGCGGCATCGAGCCGGAACAGTTCCGCATCGACGCGATGATCGACCGCGTGGATGCCGTGGGCCGCACCTGGCTCGGCCTGACCATCGCTTGCGCGCAGTGCCACAACCACAAATTCGACCCCTTCGCGCAGCGGGAGTATTACGGCCTCTTCGCGTTCTTGAACAGCGACGACGAGCCGTTCCTCGAAGTGCCCACGCCCGAGCAGGAGAAAAAGCGCGACGACGTCCGCGCCCAGGTCCGCAAGCTCGAGGACAAGGCGATGAAGAGCATCACAAACCTCACCGATCGCATGGCCGCCTGGGAGAAAGAGGTCGCCAACGCGAGCGGGGACTGGACGGTGCTCGACCCGACGGAATGGCACAACTTCGCCACCAAGTACGAGAAGCAGAGCGACCATTCTCTTCTGGGCGGCGGCGACGTGAAGCCGTACGGGGTCACGCACATCTGGTTCGACACGCCGCTGACGAACATCATCGGTTTCCGCCTCGAAACGCTCCCGCACCCGAACCTGCCCTACGGCGGACCCGGTCTGGTCGGACGCGGAAGCTGGCTCCTTCGCGAGATCACTTGCGAGGCCTACGCAATCACTAACCCGACCGTGACCAACAAGGTGAAGTTTAGCCGCGCCCTGGCCAGCGCGGAAGCCGCCGGCTTTGGCGTTACCAACGCCATCGACGGCATCACGGACAAGGGCGGCTGGACGGCTTCCGCCGTGCCAGTCGAGCGCAACGCGGAGCATCGGGGCGTCTTCGAGTGCGCCGAACCGATCGCGCGTTTCCCCGGCGGGACGCGCCTCAAGTTGTCGGTCTATCAGAAACACAGCCACGGTGAAGGTTGGTTCATCGTGCCGGACAAGGAAACCGGCCTGGACTGCCACGCTTTCGGCCGCTTCCGGCTGAGCGCGACGACGCAGCCCGGTCCGCTGAGCGTGGATCCGCTCACGCCTGAGCAACGCCGTCTGCTCTCCAAACCCGCCGCCCAGCGCACGAAGGAGGAGCAGCGCGAGCTGTTCAACGTTTTTCGCCGCGCCGAGCCAACGCTGGCGAAGCTGAACCGCGAAATCTCCGACACCTGGACGAACTGGCCTTACGTGCCGACCACTCTTGCACTCTCGAAGCGCGCCGAACCGCGCGCCACGCACGTCTTCAAGCGCGGCGACTGGCAGAAACCGGGCGAGCGCGTCGAGCAACCCGGCGTGCCGAAGGCGCTCCACCCGTTCCCCGACGGCGCGCCGCGCGACCGACTCGGCTTCGCGCGATGGCTGGTCGATCCCCGCAGCCCGACCACTGCCCGCGTGGTGGTGAACCGCCTCTGGCAGGCCTACTTCGGCACGGGCCTCTTCACGACGCCCGAGGACATCGGCACGCGCGTCGACGCGCCGAGCCATCCCGAGTTGCTCGACTGGCTGGCGTGCGAGTTCATGGAACCATCAGTAATAGTTGAGAGAAAGCTAGAGTTGAGAGTTGAGAGTTCCAAAGGCCGTCCCCCTCTCAACTCTCAACACAAGCCCCTCTCAACTGGTTCTGACCCTCTCAACTCTCAATACAAGCTCCTCTCAACTCCCTGGTCCTTCAAACATCTCCACCGTCTCATCGTCAATTCGGCGGCCTACAAGCAAAGCAGCAATGTCACGCCAGAGCTTTACGCGAAGGATCCTTACAACCGCTTGCTGGCGCGCGGGCCGCGGTTCCGCGTCGAGGGCGAGGTCGTGCAGGACATCGCGCTGTCGGCCAGCGGTCTGCTCAACCGAAAAATCGGTGGTCCCAGCGTGCGTCCACCTATTCCCGCGAGCGTGGCCGATCAGGTTTATGGCGGTTTTTCCTGGCCCGAGAGCACCGGCGACGAGCGCTACCGCCGCGGCCTTTACACGTTCTGGAAGCGGGCTCTGCCCTTCCCAACCCTGCTGGCCTTCGACGCGCCGACGTCCGAAAACTCCTGCCCGCGCCGCACCCGTTCGAACACCCCGCTTCAGGCACTGACGACGTTGAACGAAAAAACCTTCGTCGAGGCCGCGCAGGCGATGGGCTTGCGCGTGATGAAGGAGGGCGGCCCGGACAACGCCAGTCGGGCGCGCTACGCCTACCGACTCTGCACCGGCCGCGTTCCAACCGACGCCGAACTGAAAAAGCTCGTCAGCTTTTGGGATGAACAATACCGCTACTTCGAGAACCGCTCGCCCGTCGAGGCCTGAGGCCTCCCGGGCGGGGC
>CAZZAQ010000217.1:268-7374 GCA_964652165.1 uncultured Bifidobacterium sp. | reverse complement strand
AAGATCTCCGGCCTGCCGGACGGCAAATACACCATCGAGGCATTTCACCAAAAGACGCATGTCGCCGCCAAAGTAGGCATCGTGAAGACGATCGAAGTCAAGGGCGACACCAAGCAGGATTTCACAGTCGAACTGGCGCAGTGACCGACTGCCGCCGGGAGTGCCTTGAAGCGCCGCTGCGGGCCGGAGCGTTCGCAGCGGCGCAGTGTTTGCCCCTGGCCCGGATATTCCATAACCCGCATGAAACGCCCACAGCCCGTAGCCGCCGACGTGAGGAGGCGGACCGGTAGCGCAGATTTTCAATCTGCTGTATCGCCGAGTTGTAGTCGGCTGGGCGCGCGAGGTCGCGGCGCCCTCAGCACCGTCGAACCCCTCGCAGATTGCAAATCTGCGATACAGCAGAGTGAAACTCTGCGCTACCTTGGTTGTGACTTGCCGCGCTGGGAACTGTGCCGGTTAGTCTTCAGGTGACTCGAACCACCCATAGTCCTTGGCTGCATCGCTTCGCCTTTTTCACGGCGGGGGCGACGCTCTGCCTGATTTGGGTGGGAGGGCTGGTCACAAGCCACGGTGCCGGCATGGCGGTGCCGGATTGGCCGACGAGCTACGGCTACAACATGTTTTACTTTCCGATCTCGAAGTGGGTCGGCGGCATTTTCTACGAGCACACGCACCGTTTGCTGGCGGTTGGGGTGGGTATGCTGACCAGCGTTCTGGCAGCGTGGCTCTGGGTCCGGGAAACCAGGGGACGAGCGCGCTGGAGCGGCTTGGCCGTCATCGTGTTGCTCGTGTCGATGCTGGGGCATCGCGGTTCCAGACAGGCCGAAGGCGGCATGGAAGGTGTGCCGGTCCACATCCGGGCGCTGGCGCTGATCACTCCGGTGCTGCTGGCCGTGGGGATGGCGCAGGCCCTCCGGACGCGCGGGTCTTTGCGCTGGCTCGGCATGACGGCGTGCTTCGCAGTGATTCTCCAGGGCATCCTCGGCGGGTTTCGCGTTGCGCAGATGAAGGACGCGCTGGGGATTTTCCATGCAACACTGGCGCAGTTGTTTTTGGTTCTGGTATCGGCCATCGCGCTGATGACCTCGCGGTGGTGGCGTGCGATCTGCGAGCCTCTAGCTACTGCCCCGGCCGATGTCACCCTCTCCCCGCGACGAAGGAGCGGGGAGAGGGCCGGGGAGAGGGGCAATCCTTGGGCGGAACGGCCCTCCTCTCCCCAGCCCTCTCCTCCCTCGGAGGGAGGAGAGGGAGGGCACGCGGCGCGTGTCGAGTCAGCGTCAAGCTGCGGCCGGGCAACCGGTGAACTGAAGTTGGCTATTTACGACTCGGGACGGCTTCGCTATGTATTCGGTTTTGTGACCGGACTCATTCTTGCGCAACTCATCGTCGGCGCATCCATGCGGCATCAACACGCAGGGCTGGCGATCCCGGATTTCCCGAGCGCCTACGGGACGTGGTGGCCGGCGACGGATGCCGATTCCATTGCGCGCTACAACCGGGGCCGGGTCGAGGTCACCGCGCTGAATCCGATCACCGCGGCGCAGGTCACGCTTCAGATGGCGCATCGCGTCGGGGCGCTTTGCATTTTCGGTGCGGTCGCGTGGCTGGCGGGCGCGGCGCGCAGCCGCGTTGGCGCGGGTTCCCCGGTGGCACGCCTGGCCGCGCTTTGGTTCGGCGCCATCCTGCTGCAAGTCATTCTGGGCGCCGCGACGATTTGGACCAACAAGGCGGCGGATCTGGCGACGGCGCACGTCGCGGTCGGCGCGCTGAGCCTGGTGATCGGCTCTCTTGCGACGCTGGTGACCTGGCGGGCCGGGTACCTGCTTGGCGTAGCTGCGACCGTGAGGTCGCAGGCTGAATTCTCAAACGGGAACGAAAACGATGCCGCTGCCCAACCTTCAGCGTCCATGTCCCGCGACCTCACGGTCGCAGCTACGCGAGATTCAAACACCGCCGCGCGGCCGGCGTCGCCGGGCAATGGTCAGGCCGCGAGCAGCGCCCCGCCCGGAGTGGAAGCCGGGGCGATGAAATCCAGCGCATGAAAGCCACCGTCCAAAGCCTCGGCGGCGTTACAGCGGTGGAAAAATCGTCGCGCGCCGTTTTCTGTGATTTGATCAAGGCGCGGCTCACGTTTCTGGTGCTGCTGACGACGCTCGTCGGTTTTTACATCGGCACGCGCGGGACGATGGATTGGTGGCTGATGGCGCACACGCTTGCGGGCACCACGCTGCTGGCCTGTGGCGCGGCGGCGTTGAACCAGCTTTGGGAGCGCGAGCACGACGCGAAGATGCCGCGCACCGAGTCGCGTCCCTTGCCCTCGAAGCGACTCACGCCGGGCGCGGTGCTCGTCTTTGGCGGCGCCTGCTCCGTCGCCGGCATGGTCCAACTGGCGGTCGCGGTGAATCTCTTGACCGCGCTGCTCGGCGCGGCGACGCTGGCCAGCTACCTCTTTGTCTACACGCCGCTCAAGCGCGTCACCTGGCTGAACACGGCCATCGGCGCTGTTCCCGGGGCGCTGCCACCACTCCTGGGCTGGACGGCCGCGCGCAACGATCTCACCTCCGACGGGTGGGCGCTCTTCGCGATTCTTTTCTTCTGGCAGATTCCGCACTTCCTGGCCATCGCCTGGCTGTATCGCGACGAGTATGAGAAAGCCGGCTTCGTGATGCTGCCCTCGGTGGACGCGGATGGCAGCCGCACGGGACGGCAAGCCGTGAGCCACACGCTCGGGCTGCTCACGGTCAGCCTGCTGCCCTTCGCGCTGCGGCTCACCGGGCCGGTTTACCTGCTGGGCGCGCTGGTCCTCGGGTTGTTGTTTCTGGGATGCGCCATCCTGTTTTCGCAGCGGCTCAGCCGCGCGGCGGCCCGGCAGTTGTTCTTCGCGTCGATCCTGTACCTGCCGCTGCTGCTGGCGTTGATGGTGGTTGATAAACTGAAGCATTAAGCCTGTGAATTCTCATTCTCCGGTTGACAGTCCGAAACGCCCGCGGCTAGCTTCGCATAAGAAATTGTTTCGGCCGAAAGCACACGATTAGTTGCCCTTAGCCAGAAAGACGAACGACCATCACCATGGAAGCCACGACTCACGCCGCCCCCGGCCATGCGGCCCATACCGACGCACACGATCACAAGCTGACGTACTGGCAGAAGTACATCTTTTCCACAGACCACAAGATCATCGGCATCCAGTATGGCATGACGGCGCTGCTGTTCCTCTTTTTCGGATACTGTCTGATTGGGCTTATGCGCTGGTCGATGGCCCATCCGTCGCAGCCCGTGCCGATCGTGGGCCCGCTGCTGCTGGCTCTGCTCGGTCCGGACGCCGCGCCCGGCGGCGCGATCTCGGCCGACCTCTACAATGCCTTTGGCGCGATGCACGGCACCATCATGGTCTTCCTGGCGATTGTGCCGCTGGCCTTCGCTTCGTTCGGCAATTACGTCGTGCCCCTGCAAATCGGCGCGGTGGACATGGCCTTCCCGCGGGTGAACATGGCCAGCTACCACTGCTACTTCATGGGCGGCGTGGTGATGTTCGCCAGCTTCTTCATGCCGGGCGGCGCGGCCAAGTCCGGCTGGACCTCCTACTCGCCGTTGGCAACGCTGGCCGAGCGCGCCTACCTGTTCAACGGGCAGACGTTTTGGATTATCGGCATGGTGCTGCTGATTACCTCGTCGCTGCTCGGGGCGGTAAACTTCATCGCCACGATCATCCAGCTTCGGGCGCCGGGCATGACGTGGATGCGGCTGCCGTTCTTCGTGTGGGCGCAATTCGTCACGGCGTTCATCCTGCTGCTGGCCTTCCCGCCGCTGGAAGCGGCGGGCGTGATGCAGCTCATGGACAATTTGTTCGGCACCAGCTTCTTCCTGCCCAGCGGACTGATGCTGCAAGGCTCGACGCCCCTGCAGGTGAGCGGCGGTGGCAGCCCGCTGTTGTGGCAACACCTGTTCTGGTTCTTCGGCCATCCGGAGGTGTACGTGCTGATCCTGCCGGCCATGGGCATCGTGGCCGAGATCATCGCCAACAACACCCGCAAGCCGCTCTACGGCTACAAGTCGCTGGTCTATTCGGTCCTGGCCATCGGCTTTCTCTCCTTCATCGTCTGGGCGCACCACATGTATCTGACCGGCATGGGGACGAAGATCAGCACCTTCTTCCAGACGACCACGATGATCATCTCGATTCCCTCGGTGATCATCCTCACCTGCCTGTTCATTTCGCTGTGGGGCGCCTCCATCCGGTTCAACACGCCGATGCTCTTTGCGCTGGCCTTCCTGCCGATGTTCGGCATCGGCGGGCTGACCGGCCTGCCGCTGGGGTTCAACTTCGCCGACCTGCACCTGCACGACACGTACTACGTCATCGCGCACTTTCATTACGTCGTTGCCCCGGGGACAATTTTCGGCCTGTTCGCCGGCATTTACTACTGGTTCCCGAAGATCACCGGCCGCCACATGAACGAGCGGCTGGGCAAGATTCATTTCTGGCTCTCATTGCTGTTCATGAACCTCGTTTTCCTGCCCATGTTCGTTCAAGGCATGGCGGGTATGATCCGCCGCATGTACAACGGCGGCGCGACCTACGCCGGCACGGACTCGGAAGTCGGCCTGCCGCAGTGGATACTCAACCTGAACACGCCCATCTCCCACGCCGCCTGGGCGTTGGGCCTGGCGCAAATTCCCTTCATCATCAACTTCTTCATGAGCATGCGGAAGGGCACGAAGGTCGAGAATGACAACCCGTGGGGCTCCGCCACTCTCGAATGGCAGACGCCCACGCCGCCGCCGCACGGCAACTTCGCCAAACCGATGGAAATCTTCCGCATGCCCTACTCCTACAGCGTGCCCGGCGCGGGCAGCGACTTCACCCCGCAAAACGAACCCGAAAAGGGCCGTTGAGCGCGATATTCGATACCACGCATGAAACCCCTGCTCCGTGTAGCCGCCGACGTGAGGAGGCGGACTCATTCCGCGACTTGGGCCATCCGCCTCCTCACGTCGGCGGCTACGGTGGGCATGAGGTATCCTGGTTAACCCGCCATAAATCGATTCATGGACATCCCCTACACAATCAAAGCACGGCCGGATACCGGCTTGTTCAACGCCAAGCTGGGCATCTGGCTGTTCCTGGCTTCCGAAGTGATGCTTTTCGGCGGGCTTTTCTCCTCCTACATCCTGCTGCGGGTCGGCGCGGACCCGGGAACCTGGCCCCAAGGCTTGCTGAACATCCCCATCGGCACATTCAACACGGCCGTGCTCATCACTTCGTCCGTTACCGTAGTGCTCGGTTGGTCGGCGCTTCAGATGAACAATTTCGCCGCTTACCGGAAATACCAGGCCGTCACCATCCTTTGCGCGGCGGCGTTCCTCATCATCAAGTGCCTGATCGAGTACCCGGAAAAATTCACCCACTATGAGGTCTGGATGACGGACGGCAAACGCATGACCGGCCATATCGAGGGCAAGCCATATTTACTTACGGACAAGAAGCTCAACGCCAGGAAAATCGAGTCCATCAAGTTCCACCCGGACGCCCACCACTACACCAAGCCGGCAACGGCCCACGACGTCACGGCCGGAGCGGCCCACGCCGAGGCCATGGAAATCAAGAGCGCCGACATCAAACGGCTGTCCAGCTTCTCCCCGAGTCACAGCACCTTCTTTGCGATTTACTTTACCCTCACCGCGCTGCACGGCCTGCACGTGCTGGGCGGCGGAATTGTCATCGCTTATCTCTGGGGGCCCGGCGCCCGGCTTTGGAAGACCGATCCCCAGCGCTACACCAACCGCGTCGAAGTGTCCGGCTTGTTCTGGCACTTCGTGGACCTCGTCTGGATATTCCTCTTCCCCGTCTTCTACCTCTTGTGATTCGACTTATGAGCGACGCCCATTCCTTTGACAGCATCAAGAAGCATCGAAAAGTCTATGTGGCGGTGTTCCTGGCCCTGTTGGTCGGCACCGTGCTCACGGTCCTGCTGAGGTCGCTTCACTTTTCCGCGTTTTGGATCACGGTCACCATCGCCCTCACGGTGGCCACCATCAAAGCGTCGCTCGTCGCCGCTTTCTTCATGCACCTTTCCAACGAGCGAAAGGCGATTTACTCGACCCTCCTCGTCACGGCCTTCTTCCTTGTGGCGATGATGTACCTGTTCATCCATGCCCGGACGGACGTGCCGCTGGATACCGAATTCCGGGCGACCAAGGAAGTGCCCTACACGCGCAATCCGGCCGCCAAATGACACCATGTCGCTGAAAGCCTTCCACGTCGTGTTCATCATCGCGTCCATCCTGCTGGCGTTTGGTTTCGCCGCGTGGGCGCTGGTGAACTACGCGAAGGAGGGCGAGCGAAGCCTGTTGTGGTACGGCGTCGGTTCCGCGGCGGCGGGCGCCGCGCTCGTCGGCTACTTTGCCTACGTGCTCAAGAAACTTCGAAACGTCAGCTACCTGTGAAGCGGTCCATGAAGCACAACGTAGGGCAGGCGTCTCGCCAGCCCAGCGCCGTAGGCGCGTCCCCTGTTGGCCGCTTCGCGGCCAAGGCAGGCGAGACGCCTGCCCTACGTTGGCGGCGCGCCGGCTCAGGAAGGCAATGCGCGGAAAACGTCCGGAGAATCCTCGCCCCCGGCATCCGATTCGGCTTTGCCAGCCTTGCGGGGCTTGCCGTGTTGCTGCCCGCGTCGGCCTCGGCTTGCGCGAGCTGCTTCGGCCAGTCCGACTCGCCGATGGCCAAGGGCATGAACGCCGGCATCTTCGCCCTGCTCCTGGTCATCACGTCGGTGTTGCTGGGCGTCGCCATCTTTTTCGCTTACATCCTTCGCCGCGCCGCCCGGCTGGGCAACACGGCGGCGGCCGCACGGGATGCCGAACCTCTAGCCCGGAAAACTCACAGTCGTGTTGTTCGCCCCAGTGCCGGTCTCATTAGCACCCCGCTTCAGCGGGGTGTAAGCGCGTCGAACGTCGTCGAAACCGTTGAAACGGTTTCGACGGGGTGTGAGCAACCGTTGAAACGGTTTCTCCTATCGTCCCGCCCCGACACCCCGCTGAAGCGGGGTGCTAATGAGAGGGAACTACCGCGGCGAGAAACATTTGAAACTTCAGGCCAAGTGCCCCTG
>CAZZAQ010000217.1:0-258 GCA_964652165.1 uncultured Bifidobacterium sp. | reverse complement strand
GATCTGGCTTCCGAGCACGGCAAGGACGTCGACACATTGATTATTTATGTCCACTACCTTATGGCCCTTCTGTTCGTCGGGTGGACGGTCTACTTCATCTACTGCCTGATTCGGTTCCGGAAGGGACGCAATCCCAAGGCCGACCACCACGGCGTCACGGGCCACACCTCGAATTACCTCGAAATCGCAGTCGCCGTCGTCGAGATCATCCTTCTCGTCGGCCTCGCCGTCCCGCTTTGGGCCAAGGTCGTCGATAGG
>CAZZAQ010000216.1:5566-7377 GCA_964652165.1 uncultured Bifidobacterium sp. | reverse complement strand
AGCGGCGCCAATCGCGCGCTTATCATCACCCCGGCGGCCAATCAGACGGGCTCGGCCGTCATCACGGTCACCGTCAGCGACGGCAGCGCGGTCACCAATACGACCTTCACCCTGACCGTCAGCACCGTGGACGATCCGCCGACGTTGACCGCCCTCCCCGACCAGACGACTCCGAAAAACACGCCGACGGCCCCCATCGAGTTCACCGTCGCCGATCCCGACACGCCGCTGACGAACCTCACGCTCCGTTCCGCTTCATCGAACACCAACCTGATCCCGACGAACAACATTGCCTTCGGCGTGCCGGGTGGCGAACCCTTCGGCGCTTCCCGCACGGTCACTCTCACGCCGATCGCCAACAGATCGGGCGCCGCCGCCATCACTCTGATCCTGAGCGACGCCGCATCGAGCGTGAGCAGCACATTCCAGTTCGCCGTGACGGCCGTGAACGATCCGCCGACGCTCAATCCCATCGGCAACCTGGCGCTGAACCAGAACGCGCCGCAACAAACCGTCCCGCTCTCTGGAATCACCAGTGGCAATCCTGCCGAGGCCCAGACGCTCATCGTCGCCGCCAGTTCCAGCAATCCGGGCCTGATTCCGCATCCCACAGTGAACTACACCAGCCCGGCGGTCGCGGGCACACTGACCTTCACTCCCGCGCCCAATTCCAACGGCGCCGCCACGATCACCGTGACCGTGAATGACGGCCAGGCGCTGAACAACATCGTCACGCGCCAGTTCACCGTCACGGTCAACGGGGCGCCGTTCGTGTCCGCTGTGCCCAACCAGGTGATGAATGAGAACGGTGTGTTGGGGCCCATTCCGTTTACGGTCAGCGATCCGGAGACCCCTGCCACCAGCCTCACCCTCACCCGCAGCTCCTCGAATACCGGCCTGGTTGCCACCGCCGGCGTAACGCTGGGCATGCCTGCCGGCGAGGCCGCCGGCGCCAGCCGCACCGTCTCCATCGCGCCGGCGCCCGGCCAAATCGGCAATACGTTCATCACTCTGACTGCGACCGATCCGAACGGAAACGCCTCGTTCTCGACCTTCCTGGTCACAGTGCTACCGTTGAGCCGCGCGCCCCAGATCTCGAACCCCGGCAACCAGACCACCCTGGAAGACACGGCCATCGCCATCCCGCTCACCGTCGGTGACATAGAGACGGGCGCCTCAGTGCTTAGGCTGGCGGCCATATCGACCAACACGACTCTGTTCCCCGTTTCGGCGATGAGCTTCGGTGTGCCAGCCGGCGAGGCCAGCGGATCGAACCGGGTGCTCACGGTTCTGCCGGCCACGAACCAATTTGGCGCGGCGGCGATTACGGTGAGCGTCACCGATTCGAGCGGAGCCAGCAGCTCCAACACGTTCGTTGTGACGGTGGCGCCGGTGAACGACCCGCCGACGATGGATGAGATCGCCGACGTGGAGGTCGACGAGGACACCGTTCCGCACAATGTCGAGCTGACCGGCATCAGTTCCGGCGCGTTCAATGAATCGCAGACGCTCCTCATGGCGGCGGAATGGTCGGACACGGGCGTTATTCCTCAAGTGCTTGTCTTTTACACCTCGCCGATGTCGAACGGCTTCGTGCGTTTTCATCCCCAGCCCGACAAGAGCGGTGACGTGGTCGTGACGGTGCGCCTCCACGATGGTGGCTCGTCGAATAACGTGCTCCGCCGAACGTTCACGGTCCATGTCCGCCCCATCAACGACCCGCCTTCCATCAGCGATATCCCGAGCCAATGGGTCCCGGAGGACACCGCGCACACCGTCAATTTTACCATCGGTGACGTCGAAACCGCTGA
>CAZZAQ010000216.1:429-5556 GCA_964652165.1 uncultured Bifidobacterium sp. | reverse complement strand
AACATGATGCTCACCGTGACGTCTTCGGACACGAACCTGACGCCGATGGCGAACTTGACGATGAGCGGAACGGGCGCCACCCGACAGTTGCGCCTGCTGCCGGCGACCAACCAATCTGGCGCGGCAACCATCACCGTGACCGTGGCGGACGAGCACGGCGGATCGGCCAGCGACTCGTTCCTGTTCGTCGTCAACCCGGTCAACGACGCGCCAACCCTGGCGGCAATGTCGAACGTCACCGTGATGGAAAACTCCGGGCCGCACACGGTGCCGCTGGACGGCATCGGCTCCGGGGCCGCGGATGAGCAGCAGACGCTGGCCGTCAGTGTGTTGTCGAGCGACCCGGCTTTCATCCAGCCGTCCGTGCTTTACGCCCAGGGCAACGCGGCGGGCGCGCTCTCCTTCACCCCGGCGCACGGCAGCACCGGCATGGTGACCATCATGGTCACGGTGGACGACGGCGCGCTGGCCAACCATGCTGTGTCCCGGAGTTTCACGATAGAAGTTCTCCCCGTCGATTCGCCGCCCGTCATTGGGGGCATCGCGGCCGTGGTGACTCGGGAAGATGAAGCGATCACGGTGCCGTTCAATCTCGACGACGACGCGACACCCCTGGCCGGCCTGCTGGTGACCGTGCGTTCTTCGGATACCAACCTCGTGCCGCAGTCGGGGCTTTCCGTGACAGGCTCCGGGGCCGTGCGTTTGCTCCACATGCTCCCGGCGACCAATGCTTCAGGGTCGGCGATGATCACGGTGTCCGTGGCCGACACCAACGGCGGCTCGGCCAGCACGAGCTTTGCCCTGACCGTGCAGCCGGTGAACGACCCGCCCGTAGTGGCCGCGCCGGCCAGCCTGGCCACCCGCGAGGACACCGCGTCGCCCCTTGCGGCCATTACCGTGCAGGACATCGATTCGGACCTGATGACCGTCAATCTGACGGGCATTTCCTCGAACACCAACCTGGTCCCGGACTCCGGGATTCTGTTTGGCGTGCCAGCCGGCGAGGCCACGGGTGCGGGCCGCACGTTGCAGGTGACGCCGGCGCCGGACCAGTTCGGCACGGCGCTCATCACTTTCACCGCCACGGATGCCGAGGGCGGAGTGACGACCGGCAGCGTGACCGTCGTGGTCGCGCCGGTGAACGATCCGCCGGCCTTGGACCCCATCCATGATATAAGCGTAGATGAGGACTCGGGAACGGGCACGGTTCCTCTGAGCGGCATCAGCGCCGGGCCGGCCAATGAGTTGCAGTTCCTCTCGTTCTCCGCCGTTTCGGACCCTCCATCGCTGCTCACGGGCCTGAGTGTGACTTACATCCATCCTCAATCCACGGGCACGCTGAGCTTCGTGATCGCGCCGGACGCCCAGGGCACGACGACCGTCACGGTGACGGCGAATGACGGGCAGCCGTCGAACAACATTGTGACGCGCACCTTCACGGTAACCGTAAGATCCGTGGACGCCCCGCCATTTCTCTCGGTGATCCAGAACCAGTCGACCAGTGAGGATGCGGCCCGGGTGATTCCGTTCACGATTGGCGACGACACGACCCCCGCCAGCGACCTGGCGCTGACCCGCGCTTCGTCGAACACGAACCTTTTCCCCACCGCGAACATCAGCTTCGGCCTGCCAGCCGGCGAGGCGAGCGGCAGCAACCGCACGGTGACGCTGCTGCCGGCGACGAACCAGACCGGCAGCGCGACCATCACGATTACCGCGACCGACACGAACAACAACAGCGCCAGCCGGGCATTCGTGCTCACCGTGAATAGCCGAGAGGACGCTCCGTTCCTCTCCGACATCGCGGACCAGACGGTGAGCGAGGATACAAACGGACTCACCGTCACCTTCACAATCGGGGACCTGGAAACCCCTGCGTCGAACCTCGTCGTTTCAGCCAGTTCGTCGAATCCGCTTTTGATCCCCCCGGCCAATTTGCTCCTGGGCGGTTCGGGCGCCAACCGGACGCTGATACTGGCGCCGCTGGCCAATGGCTTCGGTAGCGCAACGATTTCCGTGATGGTGCGCGACGAGGGGGGGCTGACAGCCACCGGCACGTTCCAGGTGACGGTGCAGCCGGTGAACGATCCACCCACCATTGGCGACGTGCCGAACGCGACGATGATGCAGGACGGGACGCTTGGGCTGCCGTTCGCCGTGACAGACCGCGAGACGGCGGCCAGCAACCTCGTCGTCACGGCGAGTTCTTCGAATACGAACCTCGTTCCCGCCTCCGGCATCGTCATCGGCCTGCCCGCCGGCCAGGCCCCTGGCGTGAGCCGGTTCGTGACGATCACCCCGGCTGCCGGCCAGAGCGGCGCCGCGACCATCACTCTCACCGTCCAGGATGGCAGCGGCGCGGGCGCGGCGGACAGCTTCGTGCTGACGGTGCAGCCGGCGCCGCCCGAACTGCCCGCGATCACGGTGCAGCCGCAAAGCCAGACCGTCCCGGCAGGCAGTATCGCGGCCTTCAGCGTGACGGCGACAGGCGCCGCGCCGCTGGCTTACCGTTGGCGGTTGGCCGGGACGAATCTTCCCGGCGCGACGAATGCCTCCCTGACGATTTCCAACGCGCAAAGCCCCAACGCCGGGAACTACACCGTCGTGGTGACCAACATCGCCGGCTCGGCGACCAGCCTGGTGGCCACGCTCACCCTCCAGCAACCCGGCCAGCCCCCGACGATCTCCGGGCTTACGAGCAACTCGAGCATCGACGAAGACACCGGGCTGACGCGGTCGTTCATCGTGAACGATCCGGACACCCCCCTGTTCCAGCTCGCGCTCAGCGCGACCTCGACCAACAGCGCCCTGGTCGCGGCGACCAATATCCTCTTCGACGTGCCCGCCGGCGAGGCCAGCGGCACGAACCGGGTGCTCCTCGTCAGGCCCGCGCCAAACCAGTTCGGCGTCACGCTGCTTACGGTGACGGTGAGCGATGGCGCCAACAGCCGGAGCAACAGTTTCGTGCTGACCGTCAACGCGGTGAATGATCCGCCCACGCTGGATCCGCTCACTGACCTCGCGATCAGCGGAAAAGGCAACCCGCCCGTGCAGACAGTGAACCTGACGGGCATTTCGACAGGCGCGACCAATGAACCCCAGTCGTTGACGATCACGGCCAGTTCGAGCAACCCGGCCCTCGTTCCGACGCCCAGCGTCAGTTACACGAATCCCTCCGCGGCCGGCACGATCTCCTTCGATTCGGCCGTGCAGAATGCCGTCGGCAACTCGGTCATCACGGTCAATGTCAGCGATGGCCCCGGCTCGAACAACGTCGTCAGCCGCTCCTTTACCGTGGTCTATTTCGGCAACGCGAACGCGCCGCCGACGATTTCTCCCATTGCCAATCAAACGAACGACGAGGACACGGTGACCGGCCCGATTGCGTTCACCGTCGGCGACGCCGATACGGTGGCCACCAGCTTGACGCTGCTCCAGTTCTCCTCGAATCCGGCGCTGATCCCAACGAACAATATCGTGTTCGGAGGCAGCGGTTCCAACCGCACGGTGACGCTGACACCTCTGGCGAACCAGTCCGGCGCCTCCACTATCACCATCGAGGTCGTCGATGGCGGGTCCGCTCTCGCCACGGCGAGTTTCGTCTTCGCGGTCAATCCCGTGAATGACCGGCCGACGATTACTGGAATTTCAAATCAGGTGATCACGGTGAACTCCTCGACAGCCGTGTTGCCGTTCGCCGTCAGCGACCTGGAAACCCCGGCGGACCGGCTCACCGTCGCCGCCGCGTCGTCCGATCCGTCGCTGGTGCCGCTCAGCAACATTGTCCTGGGGGGCAATGGCACCAACCGGGCGCTGGTGGTCACGCCCTTGGCCGAGCGGTCCGGGACGGTGGCCATTACGCTGACGGTGACGGATGCCGCTGGCGGCTCGACCAACACCAGCTTCGTGCTCACGGTGAATGGTATGGATCGACCACCGGTCGTCTCGACGATCGCGGCACAAGCGGTGGACGAAGATACTTCGACCGGCCCCCTGGCCTTGACCGTGGGGGACGACTTGACGCCTGCGGGCAGCCTGATGCTCTCCACCACGTCATCGAACACGACCTTGATTCCACTTGGCAACGTCCTGCTCGGAGGCGGCGGGAGCAATCGCACAGTGACGGTCACGCCGGCCCCCAACCTGTCCGGCCGATCTCTCATCACTATTTACGTTTCGGACGCCAGCTCCGCCACGACGACAGTGAGTTTCGTCGTCCTGGTCAATCCGGTGAATGACGCGCCAACCTTGAACCCCATTGCGGACGTCGCGTTCGGTTCCTTCGGCATTTCACGCGTTGTGGGATTCACAGGCATCGGCTCCGGCGCGGCCAACGAAAGCCAACCCTTCCTCGTCACCGCCGTCTCCAGCGACCCACTGGTCGTTCCTGACCCGTTCGTATCCTACACGAGTCCCAATGCGACGGGCACTCTCACCCTGGCGCCACTGGCGGCGGGAAGCGCCAACATCACAGTGACAGTCAACGACGGCGGGCCTCAGAATCCGCTGTTCAGCCGGACGTTCCGTGTGAGCGTGGGCGGGCCGCCGACTGTTTCCGTCGTTGCCGACCAGGTGATTGACGAAGACACCTCGACGGCGCCCATCGCAGTCACGGTGACCGACAGCGAGACCGGCACGACCAACCTCACGTTCACGGCCAGTTCGTCGAACACGAACCTCCTGCCCGCCGCGAGCATCGTGCTCGGCGGCGCGGGCGCCAATCGCACTCTGACTCTGACACCGGCCACGAACCAGTCCGGCGCCAGCATCGTGACGTTGACCGCGGTTGACGCCGACACCAACACGGCGACTCACTCCTTCGCGCTCATTGTCAATGCGGTCAATGATCGGCCTACGCTGGCGCCTCTTCCCAACTTGAGCGTGCCGGAGGACGCCGGCCTCCAGGTCGTGAATCTCGGCGGCATCGGCTCCGGCGCGACGAACGAAATCCAGACGCTCACGGTCGGCGCCTTATCGAGCGACCTGGGTCTCATTTCGACTCCGACGGTGAACTACACCAGCCCGAATGCCAGTGGCACGCTGAGCTTTTCGCCGGCGCCGAATGCTGCCGGGACCGCAGTGGTCAGCGTGGTCGTGTCGGATGGCCAAAGCCAGAATGGCAGCGTA
>CAZZAQ010000216.1:0-419 GCA_964652165.1 uncultured Bifidobacterium sp. | reverse complement strand
CACCATCACGGCCACGAACGATCTGCCGACGATCTCTGACATCCCGGACCAAGCGACGCCCGAGGATACGCCACTGCTGATTGGCTTCCTGGTGGACGACGTCGAGACCTCCCCCGGCGCTCTGACGCTTTCGGCCACGTCATCGGATGAGTCGCTCGTGGCCGCCGGGAGCATCGTGTTCGGCGGCGCCGGGAAGAATCGCGCCGCCATTCTCACGCCGGCGGCAAACCGCTCGGGAACCGTGACCATCACGCTCTCTGTGGCGGATGGCAGCGGTGGCACGGCCAGTGACAGTTTCGTGCTCACGGTGAACGGCGTGAACGATCCACCGACCATTTCGGACATTGCCGACCTGGCGATTGCCGAGGACGCGTCGACAGGACCTGTGGACTTCGTGGTCAATGACCTCGAAACGGCGG
>CAZZAQ010000215.1:5891-7379 GCA_964652165.1 uncultured Bifidobacterium sp. | reverse complement strand
GCCCGCGCGCGGAACAGGAAGTCCACGATGTTGCCTTCGTGGGGCTGGAGCCAGTTGAGCTGGATGGTCGAGAGCGGGCCGATGTTCAGCCGGTCGATGTGCGTGGCTTCGAGCAACTGGCGTTCCCACGTCTTGTCGTTCGTGATGCCGCTGCACACCAGTGTCGGGCCGATCTTTTCGATCATCTCGGCTTGCGGACAATGCACGACCGTGACGTAAGGAAACATGTACTCCGTCTGGGCGATCTTGCGCTCGGGCGCGTCGCCGTGGATGACCCACGGGCGCAAGTAGGCGGCCCGTTCCTGCTCGACGAGGCGCGAGCCGAACTTCGCGGTCATGTCGGTCACGCCGCCTTCCTTCAACTTGTCGAGGATCGACGCGTGAATGGCCTTGGCCTGGCCAGGCACAGTGAAGGCCGCGAGGCCGGCGGTGGGATCCTCGGGCGGTTTGGCGTCGATGGGGCCGAGCCGTTCCGCGAGCGCCTGGGCGATTTCCTTCGTGTGGCGCGAAGCCCAGACTCCGGAGCAATTGATGCACCCGCGGCCGCTGTTCAGGTAAACACTGTCCACCATCAGATCCAGATACTTCTCCCACTGATCCACCACGTCGTCGCCGAGGAGAATCTTGCTGAAACCGGGGCCGTGGACCTGCACGCAGGGATTGCCGTGGTAGCGCTGCACGGTTTCAGTGCTGCCGAAAATTTTCACGCGCCGGCACCGGCCCACGACCTCCGCGCCCATCTCGCCGCCGCCCGGATAAATGCTGATGGCCTCGCGCGGCACGCCGGCCTGGATGAACGCCGCGGCCATGCGATACGGGGTCCACGGCTCTTGCGGGCCGGGCTTGAGCACGAGGCCGATCTGCATCGGGATGACGGGAAGCCAGAGGGTGTGAACGCCGGGCGAGTTCGAGGGCAGCACCAGCCCGAGCACGGGCGATTGCGCCTGGTAACTCACAATGACGCCGCGCGATTCCATGCCCCAGCCGCGCGTGAGGATGTCCAGATCCAGCCCGCGCGTGAGGCAATCGAGGATGCGCTCCATGTTCGAGAGCACGAAATGGTTCTTGCTCATGTTCGCCCGGCACATGTGCTCGGGCAGGCCGGTGGAGGCGGATTGCTGGCGGGCGAAGTCCGCGGGCGACTGCTCGCCGTCGCCCATCGGGAGCGTGGCGTCTTTGTAGAGTTCGCCGGCCTTCTTCATCAGCTCGACGAGCTGGCGGATCGGCACCTCCCGGAGCACGTCGCGGGCGCGATGCGCCTTCTTCATGTCCTTGGCGAGCAAGCCGGGGTTGGCCTGGCTGACGTGCGCGAGCGTCTCGCCGGTGACGAAGTGGATGACCTTGTCAAATTCGAGGCTTTCGTAGGGCTGGCCCCAGCGGAGGATGGGAATCTTAACCATATAGCAATGTCTTCGGGATGTTCCTGGGCGGGAGGCCGCTCAGGTTACGATGCCATTGGTGCCTCGAACCGGCAGGGACTCAAGAAAA
>CAZZAQ010000215.1:0-5881 GCA_964652165.1 uncultured Bifidobacterium sp. | reverse complement strand
CCAAGGCGACGAAAAGTTGAGAGGAGCTTGTGTTGAGAGTTGAGAGATGCCCCGGACGACAGGCGGCTTTATCCACTCTCAACTCTCAACGCAAACTCCTCTCAACCGCGTTCAGA
This sequence comes from uncultured Bifidobacterium sp., assembly GCA_964652165.1. Lineage (GTDB taxonomy): Bacteria > Verrucomicrobiota > Verrucomicrobiia > Limisphaerales > JADJPG01 > DASTLJ01. The sequence continues at coordinate 5,765 of CAZZAQ010000215.1, read as the reverse complement.
CGCCGATGTCCTCGTTCCAAAGTTGGGGATGTTTCTCAATGAACTCGCGCATGAGTTGGATGCACTCGGCCTCTTGCAGCACTTGGACGCGGACGCCCAGCGAGCGCACGTAGTCCTCCGGCCCTTTGAACGTCACGTTCTCGCCCACGATGACGCGAGCGATGCCATAGAGCAAAATGGCGCCGCTGCACATCGGGCAGGGGCTGAGGGTCGAGTAAATCGTGCAGCGCTGATAGACCGACGCCTTCTGGCGGCCGGCGTTTTCGAGGCAATTCATCTCTGCGTGGTGGATCACGCTGCCGCGTTGCACGCGCTGATTGTGGCCGCGCCCGATGATCTTTCCGTCGAGGACAAGGACCGAACCGATCGGAATGCCACCCTCGGCCAGCCCCTGGCGGGCTTCGTCGAGCGCGGCGCGCATGAATTCATCCATAAGGGTTTCGAGTGTTCGGCAGTGAATGGATCGTCTTTCGTCGCGGAGCGTAGTGATTTGCAGGCGGAATTGGAAGCCGCGACCCGCCAGGAATGCGCCGTAGCGGCGGACTGGCGTCCGCCGCACTTCTCCTTCGGAACTGAACCCACCGCCGGCCCCGGTCACTTCCGTAGGAGATCAGCGGCGAACGCCAGTTCGCCGCTACGACTGCATCCACGCCATCGTTTTCTCCGCCAGTTTGTCGAAGGCAGTCACGCACAGCTCGAGGTGTTCCTCCTTCGTGTCTTCGATCTTGTTGTGACTGATGCCGTGGAGGCTTTGCACGAACATCATCACGGTGGGCACGCCGGCGCGCGCGACCTCGGCGGCGTCGTGCAACGGGCCGGAGGGCATCCGGTGCGACGTGCCGCACGTCTCCACGATGGCCTCGTCGCAAAGCGCAACGAGGTGTTCGTGGAACAACACCGGTTCAATCTGCCAAAGTCGGTTCCAGGCGACCCGGACATTGCCCTCGGCGGCGAAGCGTTCGCTGGCGGCGCAGGCGTCGCCCAGCATCCGGGCCAGCGCCGCGGCGTCGAGATGCCGCTGGTCGAGCGTCACGCGGCACTCCTCGACGACGCTGGTCACGATGCCGGGCTGGGTCGTGCAGGAGCCAATGGTGCAAACGCCGCCGTGTCGCTCGGCGATGCGGTAGATCTCCGGGCTCATCTTCGCCGCGGCGAGGAAGGCGTCGCGGCGACGGTTCATGGGTGTGCTGCCCGAGTGCGCGGCCTGGCCGTGGAACGTGATGGCGTGGCGCTCGACGCCGCAGGTGCCCAGCACCACTCCGAGCGGCTTGCCGAGGTCGAGCAGCACCGGCCCTTGTTCGATGTGCAACTCGAGATAAGCCGCGGCGTTCCTGAGTTCCTTGCCGCTTTCCTTGACCCGCTCGAACTCCACGCCAATCTCGCGCAACGCGTCGGGCAGGCGGACGCCGTTCTTGTCCTTGAGGACACGGGCTTCGTCCAGGATGAGGTTGCCGGAGCAAGCCGACGAGCCGAACAGACTTTTCCCAAAGCGCGCCCCTTCTTCGTCGGCCCAATCGACCAGACGAACCGTCACGGGCGGTTTGCCGGCGTATTGCGCGTGGATGCGCCGGAGAACCTCGACGCCGGCGAGGACATTCAGGCAGCCGTCAAGCCAGCCGCCGTTGGGCACCGAATCGACATGGCCGCCGATGAGTAGCGCGCGGTCGCTCTCCCCGCGCAGGGTGCTCCAGAGATTGCCCGCGGCGTCGGTGTGAATCTCGACCGGGAGGGCTTCGAGTTTTTCCCGCAGCCACCGGCGCGTCTCGACCCACGTCTTGGTAAAGGCGACCCGTTGCGCGCCGTTTTCGTCGGCGGTGAAGCCGCGCAGTTCCTTGAGCTCAGCGACGGTGCGTTTGGAGTTTAATGAACTGTTCAATGAGTCTTGTCCAGGTTCGCCGCCGCGATCAGAGCCGATAAATCTTCGTCATCATCCGAAAAAACATCCACGTCCCCGCTCAACAACCGGCGATCCACAGTCAGTTGCAGCGGAGCGGAGCCGAAGACAGTGACATGGAAAGGCCGATCCTTGGGAAGCGCGGCCAGGAATTTCTGTAACAACTGGCCCGCCGGCGTGGACCAGTCAATCTCGCCCGCCCACCAGTTTTTTGTCGAAGGCATGCTTGCGCGGACCAATGCCCAGCAAGTAAAGCGCCTGCTGGATGAGCCGGTTGGTCACTTCAGGGTCCTGACTCAGGCGGCGCGCCAGGGCCTGCTCGCGCGGCCCCATCCGACCAGTTTCCTTGCGGATCAGGAGGCGGGCCGCCAGCCGCGACTTGCGCCAGGGCCCGTCTGGTCTTTCTCCAACGCATTTCATGCCTCAAAGCCTACCGTGGCGCTTGGAACTTTGCAATGACGTCTCACCACGATGAATCTTTGCTGTGGCAATACGGCTCAAAACAGGCTTAAATTCGCCGTAGCGGTCAGGAAAGAAAGTCAAAACCTATGCCGACCCTCGCCACGACCGTTGACGGTCTCAAGCTCCCGAACCCGTTCGTCATCGGCTCCGGCCCGCCGGGCACGAACCTGAACGTCATCACCAAAGCGTTCCAGGAAGGCTGGGGCGCCGTCATCGCCAAGACCATCAGCCTCGACGCCGCGAAGGTCATCAACGTCACGCCCCGCTACGCGAAACTGCTCGCCGATTCCGGCGAAATCATCGGCTGGGAAAACATCGAGTTGATCAGTGACCGCCCCTTCGCGCACTGGATCGAGGAGTTCAAGAAATGTAAGGACCAGTTCCCCGACCGCGTGCTCATCGCATCGATCATGGAGGAATATCGCAAGGACGCGTGGGTCGAAATCGTCGAGCGTTGCCAGGCCGCCGGCGTCGATGCCTTCGAGTGCAATTTCTCCTGCCCGCACGGTTTGCCCGAGCGCAAGATGGGCGCGGCGATGGGCGAGAATCCTGAGATTCTCGAAGAGGTGGTCGGCTGGGTGATGAGCGCGGCGAAGAAACCCGTGTGGGCGAAGATGACGCCCAACGTCACGCACATCGAAGACCCCAGCCGCGCGGCCTTGCGCGGCGGCGCCACCGGCCTCAGCGCCATCAACACCCTCCGCAGCGTCATGGGCGTGAACCTCGACACCCTCCGCCCCGAACCGACCGTCGAAGGCTACACCACGCCCGGCGGCTACTCGTCGAAGGCTGTCCGCCCCATCGCCCTGCGCATGGTCATGGAAATCGCGCAGATGATTCGCAAGGAATTCCCCGGCCGCTCCCTCTCCGGCCTCGGCGGCATCGAGAGCGGCAACGACGCCGCGCAGTTCATCCTGCTCGGCGCGGACACCGTACAGGTCTGCACCGGCGTCATGAAGTTCGGCTACGAATGCGTGAAACCGATGTGCGACGAACTGCTCGCCTTCATGGCGAAACACAAATTCGAGACGCTCAGCGATTTCAAAGGCAAGTCCCTCGACTACTTCACCACCCACGCCGACCTCGTGAAACGCCAGGCCGAACGCAAAGCCGCCCAGAAAGCCGCCGCCGCCGCCGCCAAAGTCGTGAAGAGCGACACCGAATGGACCGGCAGCGAATTCGTGAAACAATCTGACGCACTGTCGCGAAGCTGACTCGCGGTAGGGCTGCGTTGCGCGCAGCCCCGATCTCCGTTCCGCGCGCCCAAGCGCGGAACGGAATCCAGGTGCTCGGCCCGCGCCTTGCCTTCCAGCGTTTCACTGCCCCTTGAAATAGAGAAATCCGGGTCCGTCGATGGAGGTAATCAGGTTTTTCCTGATCACCACTTCGGGCTGGTAATAGCCGATGCGCCCCACTTCCTTGCCCTCCTGCAAATCTCGCGCGGCCTGCAATGTCTTCCCCCAAAATTCCCCCAATGCCTCCCCTTCCCGGGCCGCATTTGGCCGCCTGATGATGAAGGTGGCTTTGTCGGACTTGATCGTGATCTGGCTCATGGGCCGGCCCGTGAACGTGGCCCCTTTGTATCCGGCTTTGTAATCGCCGCTGAGCGTGATGATGGACGTTTTCGCCTCGGCGATGATCGTCACCATGTTTTCCTCGATGACGACTTTTTCCGCCTTGATGATGGAGACATCGGTGTCCGAAGCCGCCTGAGCCGGGGCGGTGGCAAGAACCAGGAACGCGAAGATTGAAGCGAGCAGTAGTTTCATGATCGAAATTCTCAACCGGGTTGCGCCGCAGGTTGTCACGCAACGGTGAGACGGTTGTAAATTGTTTGTTCAGGCCCTCTCATTCTGGTGTCAAAACGACGCTAATATGACAGTAACGCTGAGCCGATCGATTCGCATAAGCTGAGAGAGTTGCCCTAAATCTTGAGGATTTACAATCTTTTGAGATCGTTATTGGCTCGGCTACAAAGAAGCTGTTCGGAGCGGCTGATACCTCATATATTGTTTCTAACACAGGACCCATCCCTACCGGTTTGTCATTACTAAACCATTCGGTACTGCCTCGGACCTTCCAATGGCCGTACGCAAAATTAGTTTCATGAACTAGTGGGGAAAAAGTCAGGGTGAGGTTTTCCACCGTCATCCTGCTTAGATTTTTCACCTCAAAATGTAGGGCGCGGTTGGTTCCCAGAACGACTACGGATTCGTTTGTGACTTGAATACGGTTGACATAGAACACGCACTCAAACGCATCGGGCCCTAGCAATTGCAACCGTTCCAAAATCGCGTCCAGTCGTCGGTCGGGCGGCATGTTTGTTTGCACGGGAAGATTCGCTTTCAGTTCGGCCATCTGAAAACGCAGATTCAAGGTGTCGCGGTCCCGCTTTAGGCCCTCGTTTTCGCGCACGAGATTTCGATTTTCCCGTTCAGTCTGATCTCGGTCTTGTTTGTATTTCTCTGCCAGATTTGACTTCGCTTCTGCTGCCTCATTTCTTCGACAACTGCTCAAAGAATAGCCAAACCCAGCAATGACAAAAAGCGCGATTAAGAGACGAACTAGGAACTTGCCGACCTTAATTCGTAGCCTTGGAGCTGCCGCAGATTCTCTCAGTTCGGCATCAATTCCTTCGACGCCGAGCTTCGGCAGTATCCACGCTAGAAATCCATCAATCGCCCCGAGGCCATACTGTTGCGTCGGCGTTGGAGCTTTCCCCGGAGATTGGCCGGGTTCTTGTCTAGAGTCTGATTGTACGGACGGGTCGACCATCTCGATAAATTTTAGAAGACGCGCGGGCTATCCAACCAGTGGAATTTCGCGAGCAGATTGTAGTCGCGCTTGGAGTTGAACGGCGGGTCGAGGTAGATGAGGTCCACGCAATCGTTCGCAAGGTGATTGCGGAACACTCCGAGGTTGTCGCCGTAGTACAGGGCGTTCATGCCTGCACGGCAGTGTGGGGCAGGCGCGGGTGGTTGGCAATCACAAGGCGGTGGCTGTCCACAAATGGCTGCCTTCCCAGCCGGTATTTTGGCGTTGGCAGCCGGTCGGACGGCATGGTCTGTCCATCGGATGGCGATCCCAGCCGGTCGGAAGTCGCTGGCAGTGGCTGTCGGAGGCGTTCGATAGGGTGGGCGAGGGGTTCTGCGCTTGCGGGCTTGCAGCGAGGACCCGGCCCGTTACGCTGCGGGCATGAGCGCGCCAGTTTGTCCGAGCTTCATCGGCGGGGAATGGAGACGGGCTTCCACGTTGCCGACCACGCCGGTCTTCAATCCTTCCACCGGCGAGGTCATCGCGGAGTGTCCGGTCGGCAACGCGGCGCGCTTTTCAGGACGCCAAGGTTCAGGTTTCCCCGCTTTCGCGCAGGGCGAAGGCGATTACAGATTGGCTCAGTTTCCAATACAGG
>CAZZAQ010000214.1:3396-7405 GCA_964652165.1 uncultured Bifidobacterium sp. | reverse complement strand
AGGGAGCGAAGATCGAGATTTGGAATCGGAAGAACAAGTATGGCTGGACGCCGTTGTTGATTGCGGAGGGCCACCGTCCCGGAAACTTCAAGCCCTCCTTTGAAACCATCGCCGTCCTTCATCAAGTCATGCTGGCCGCGGGCGTAAACCCGCGCACGAACGCCGCGCCCGTCGCCGCCGAAAGCCGCGAAGCCTATCCGGCGGAGCAAGTGAAGAAACCCATGCCATAGACCCGTTCCCCCCGTTCCCAGTCATCGCGCTTCACTCACCCATTCCAGCGAGAAGCGAGCGAAGACGATCCGGCCGTAGTTGTCGGTTTCAAACAGGCAGCCAACTGTGCCATCGGGCAGCCGTGTGAGCACGCTGTAGGTGAAACTGCCGGGCCATAGCACGCGCTTCTGCGGCCACGTCGCGCCGTCATCGAGGCTGACGTGCACCGTGCCGTTGCTGCGGCTCAGGCTGTCCGGACCGCTGTAGAGAATCCTCCCAGGGCCCGCGCCGTCGGCGAAGGAATAGCGAAGGATGCTGGCGTTGCAGCTCGGATCGCGCAGCGCGGGCACGTCTTCGACCGGCGACCAGGTCATGCCGCCGTCCTTGCTCACCGAGGTCTTGCGAACTTTCGCGCCGGCGAACTGGCGGCTGTTGAGCCGCACCGAGCCGTCGCTCAGTTCGACCATTTGCACTTCGTTAATCTGGCTGCGCTGGCCGAGCTTGGCGTCGGGCACGAACGCGCCAGGGACATTCTCGCCGAACTTCCAGGTTGCGCCGCGGTCATCGCTGAAGACGGCGAAGTTGTTCCACTGCCCGTAAGGGCCTTCGTTAAACGGGATGATCAGCCGGCCCCGGTGCGGACCGCGCGTGAGCTGGATGCCAATGCCCGGCCCGCTGGCAATGGTGGTGGCGCCGGTCGGCCGTTTCGTGGCGCGCGTTACATCGAGCGGCCGGGTCCACCTTGCGCCGTCGTCGTCGGACCAGATGAGCAGATTGCGGTACACGTTCGTCCCGTTGTGCCCGGCTTCAATGCTCCTGCTGCGCTCCTTCAAATGGGCCGGAATGCGCTGAAACATGAGAAACAAGCGCCCGCTTTCCTGCTCGACGACGGCCGTCGGATTGTTGAGCGAATGTTTGCCATCGTCGTGGAGGACCTGCAACGGCCCCCACGTCCGCCCGGCGTCGGTGCTGCGCTTGAGGATGATGTCGTTCTCCGCCTGGTCGGTGGCTGCGGCGCGGCCCTCCGCGAAAGCGAGCACGACGCCGTTCTTCGTGACAACCACGGATGGGATGCGGATGGATTTGTAGCCCTCCTTCCCAGAGAAGAAGACGTCAGAAAAGCGTGGCTCGGCCGCCCGGGCCGCCGCCAGCGTCAGACAGACGCATGGGACAAGGGATTTCATGGCAATCGAAAAAAGCTGACAAGGGAATGGGGACAAGGGAATGGTCATCAATTCATTCCCCTGTCCCCATTCCCCTGTCATTCCGTCCTTCATCGCACCCATTGAAAGAAGCCCATTCCCTCCAACTTGCAACGCAGTTCTTCGTGCTGTCCGGCTGTGAGGCTTGTCTCCGGCAATCGCGCGGGACCGACGGGCACGCCGAGCAGGCCCATCACCGCCTTGGCCGCGGCCAGATAGCCGAAGCCGGACAGCAACCGGACCAGACACGCGCCGCGGAATTGTTCCTCGCGCGCTGCGGCGAGGTCGCCGGCGGCAAACGCCTTGAACAACCGCTGATAGACGGGCGCGGCGAAATTGAAGCCGCTGCCGACGGCGCCCTTGGCGCCGATCGCCAGCGCGCCCAGAAAATGTTCATCGACACCGAATGGTACGTCCCATCGGCCATCGTCCGCGCGCAGGCAGAACTGGTAGGCCATGAGGTCCGGATTGGTGAACTTGAGGCCGGCCAGCGTCGGAATTCGCTCCGGCGACCGGGCCAGGAACTCAACCATCGGAAAGCTGACTCCGGTGAACGCGGGGATGTCGTAGAAGTAAAACGGCGTCCCCGGCGCGGCGCTGGCAATGTCCGCGCAGCACGCAATGAGCGCGTCGAGGCTGCGGGGCTTGAAGTAACTGGGCGCCAGCGCGGAGATGGCCACGGCGCCGAGCGCCTGCGCTTGCGCCGCGAGCGCGCGGGCGTCGGCCAGACAATTGGAGCCGACGTGGATGACGATCTTCAGCGCCGTGCCGCGGGCGACTTCGAACCAGCGCTCCGCCAGGGTGCAACGCTCTTCGAGGCTGAGTGAATGACATTCTCCCGTGCTGCCGCAGATGAAGAGGGTGCCGATGTTGCTGTTGAGGAAGTGCGCCGCTTGTTTTTCGACGACGGCGAGGTTCAGCGAGCCGTCTTCGTGTAAGGGCGAATGTGCGGCGGCGACCAGGCCGTGCAGAGGATGGATTGGTTTCATCAAGAGTTCGCCTCGTTTCCGGTCTGCCGAGGGCGGAGGCACAGAACGACAACGAGCGAGAGCACCGCGGCCCCTGCGAAGAATCCAAACACGTCACCCAGGGGCACGTTGCGGTCGCGCATCGCGCCGAAATGCCAGTCGGCCAATCCGCCGATGCTGATGCTGACAAAGTTCATGATGCCATATCCGGTCGCGCGCAGGCCCGGTCTCGTGATTTGACAAAGAATGGGCATGTTGTTGCAGTCGAAGAATCCCCAGCCTAAGCCAAAGAGCACCAGGAAACCGATGGCGACCAGGAGCGCGCTGGCGTGGCCGATGCCAAAGAGGGCAGGAATGATCATCGCCATGCCCAGTGCGCTGACATAGATGCGTCCCCGCTCGCGGACGCGCATCCAGCGGTCGGCGAGCCAGCCACCGAACATGGCGCCACCCATCGCGGCGATGTTCACGTAGAGCGTGGCGGACACCCCAGCGATGCCTTGCGTGATGTTGAATTGCTTCTGCAAGATCGCCGGCATCCAGTCACGCACGACCCACCCGGCGATGGCGGGCAGGGTAAAGTAGAGCACGAGAAGGAGGAACGCGCCGTTGCCCAGTAGTTCGCCGAAGGCTTTGCCTGCGGAAATCCGAGGCTCGTACTCCCGACCCGTAGCGCTGGGAGCGTTGCGAAGAAAGAGCAGTAGCGGCAACGCATAGGCGATGCCGGCGAGTCCGCACACGTTGAACGCGAACCGCCAGCCGAACGCGTCGCTCTGAGCGATGTAGCCGCTGAACCCACCCGTGATGACGCCCAGGTAAATGCCTGTCTGGTGGATGCCAACGGCGCGTGAACGCGTGGAGCCGGAATGGAAGTCCGAGATGAGGGCCAGTGCGGCCGGAAAGTAAAACGCCTCGCTGATGCCCATGAGCGAGCGGGCGGCGAGGAGTTGCGAGTAGCTCGCGACGTGCCCGGTGGCCAGCGTGACGAGCGACCAGACCGCCAGACTGCCGATAATGACGTACTTGCGGCTGAACCGGTCGGCGACGTAGCCGCCGAGCGGACTCAGGCCGGCGTACACCCACTTGAACAAGCCGAGCATGTAACCCCAGTTCGCGTCGCTGCCGATGCTCGTCAGTTCGCGCATCACCGACATCTTCATCGCCGCAATCATCTGCCGGTCGAGGTAGTTCAGCAGCGCGACGGGGAAGAGCAAGGCGACCACAAGCCAAGCCGTCCGGACTGGAGATGACAGGGGAATGGAGACAGGGGAATTCATTCAGGCGAGGAACGGGAGACGATGATTGTGTACCAACTCATTCCCTTGTCTACATTGCCTTGTCACCTCGCAGCAAGGTGACAAACTGGATCTCAGAATGGTTGAGATTGATCCACTGGATGGCCTTGAGATTCGTAAGGGCAACCAGACGCCGAAGGCTTGATTCCTGCGCCTGAATGGCCTCTGTCATCGCGGTGACGCGAAAGGCAACGGTCAACGAGTGAACGAGGAACCGTTGGTCCGCCAGTTCAATCCCATTGCGCGCGAGCGGCAGCCGCCGGGCAACACGTCCTTCGCCGCCGAGAAAGTGGATGAGCGCTTCCTGATAGAGATTGAAGTCGAGGAATGCGCC
>CAZZAQ010000214.1:0-3386 GCA_964652165.1 uncultured Bifidobacterium sp. | reverse complement strand
CAATTGCTTGCACTCAGGGCTGACGGGCTGCCAGCGGGTCGTGTCCTCGCGAAACTGGCGGCGGATGGCATGAGTGAGGCTGGTCGCCAACAGCCGGCCCTGCACTTTGGGCGTACGGAAATTGAGCAGCTTGCCGCGTCTGACGCCAGTCAGCAGGATGTAGTGGATGAGTTGCGCGTCGTCCTCGCCTGTCAGCGCGGCCGCGGCCTTCAACTCGTAGAGCGCGTCGTCGGCAACAAGATCGAGGAAGTAACGCTTCGCGAAATCGCGATGGGTCAGTGTCACGGGCACCTGGGTGTGGATCACACGGAAGCCGTCGGCGAGCAAACGCGCGCCGAGGTCGGCTTCGTAGGCGCGTTCGTCACAGAGGCAGCCCAACTCGTTCTGACTGACGTAGGCATGGCCCATCACCCGGTAGTCGCGTTCCTCGAATTCTTTGTCGCTCAGAACACGTATTTGGATCGGACAGTGGATGGGCACGCGGGAAGAATGTCAGGGGAATGGGGACAGGGGAATGGGATTTTCAGATCCAGCCCGGCCGTGGTTACATGAATGATTCATTCCCTTGTCCCCATTCCCTTGACATTCAGACCCCAGACCTCAGGGAAACGCGCACCCGGCCGCGGAGGCCGTCCGACACGACCGCCAACAGAATGATGGCGCCTTGAATGGCTTTTTCCCAGTACGGCTTGACGCCTGCGTAGGTGAGGGCCGGACCGATGCACCCCAGCAGCAGCAGCCCCGCCAACACGCCCCACAAATTGCCGCGCCCGCCCGAAATGGCGACGCCACCCACCACTGCCGCCGCGATGGCTTTCAATTCCAGTCCAGTGCCGGACTTCGGATCCACCTGCGGCGATTGGACGACGTTCATCATCGCGGCGAGGCCGGCGAATGCGCCCATCAGCACGAACACCCAAAACGTGACCCACCCCGGCCGCAGGCCCGCCAGCCGCGCCGCCTCGGCGTCGGAGCCGACGGCGTGAATGAAACGCCCGGCCGCGAGATGCTTCATCGCCAGGGCCAGCAACACCAGCAGTCCCAGCGCGACGCCGAACACCGTCCACTGCCCGGCGGTCATCGGCAGTCCGAACCATTGGACCCCGTCGGGCAGGTTGATGAATACGCCCTGCTGTTTGAGGCGCAGGCCCTCGCGTAAAGTGACCATTGTGGCCAGTGTCACGACGATGGACGGCAGCCGCAGCCCGGCCACCAGCACTCCGTTGATTGCGCCCAACGCCGCACCCAGCGCGACGGACGCGGGCAGCACGAGCGCCAGGGGCCAGCCCTCGGCCGCCAGCAAACCAGCACACACGCCGCAGACGCCGAATTGCGAGCCGACCGAGATGTCGATCTGCCGCGAGATGATCACGAGCGCCATCCCGCACGCAACCACGAGCGCCGGGGCCTCCCGTGTGAGCAGCGAGAGCAACGGCTGTGGCTGATAGAACGCCGGGGCAAAAATTGCCAGCGCCAGCAGCAACACGATCAGCACGGCGGCGACGGACAATTCGCGGGAATGGCGGGTGAGATTGATTTCGTGAAGAAACGAACGCTGTTTCAAGTTCTTCACAGTTCACCCCCAAACGCCTGCCCCAGTGCCGCCGCCATCACGTCGTGCGCATCGGACTCACCCAGCAACATCTCGACGATGCTCCCTCCGCGCATCACGGCGATGCGATTGCTCATCCCGAGCACCTCGGGCAGGTCGCTGGAAATCAGCATCACAGCCATGCCGTCCTTCGCGAGGCGGCGGATGATTCGGTGAATTTCACTCTTCGCGCCCACGTCCACGCCTTGCGTCGGTTCGTCGAGGATGAGTAGTTTCGGTTTCGTCACCAGCCATCGGGCCAGGGCCACCTTCTGCTGATTGCCGCCGCTGAGGGAGCCGCCGAGAGCTTCCGGGCCAGGGGTTCTCACGTCGAGCTCACGGATAAAGTCGAGAGCGAACCGCTTTTCGGCGCCAAAGCGCAGCCAGCCGCCGGGAAACAGCCGGCGGTGAATGGCCATCGACATGTTGTGGGCGACGGGCATCTCTAGAATCACGCCGTGACGCCGGCGGTCTTCGGGCACATACGCGATCCCGTGGGCGATGGCATCCCGCGGCGAACGGATGGTGACGTGTTGGCCGTTGAGCAGCATCTCGCCAGAGTCCGCGGGCGTGATGCCGAAAAGCACTCGGGCCAGTTCGGTGCGCCCCGCGCCCACGAGTCCGGCCAGGCCCACAATTTCGCCGGCGCGGACGTCCAGCGTGACATTCTCCACGCCGCTCGTCGAGCAACCGAGAGACTGGAGCGAGAGGACGACTTCGCCCGGTTCACTTTCGGAGGGCGGATGGATGTGCGAAACCTCGCGGCCGACCATCAGCTTGATCAGTTCCGACTCGGTGAGTTCCGGAGGTGAAGTCGTTGAAGCGGCTCCAGTGGCAGGATGCGCTCGCGCTTCAGCGCTTAAACCCTTCAACGCATCAACGGAACGGTCCGTCTCCTCATGTTGATGATTTCCAACGACACGCGTTCCCACACTCTCCCCATCACGCAGCACCGTCACGCGGTCGGCGAGCGCGAAGATTTCTTCCAGGCGATGCGAGATGTAGATGACGCCCACACCGCTGGCACGCAGGTCCCGCACGACGGTGAAGAGCAACTCCACTTCCTTCTGCGTGAGCGAGGCGGTCGGCTCGTCCATGATGACGATTCGGGCGCCCGCCCCGAGCGCGCAGGCGATTTCGACGAGTTGCTGCTCCGGCATCGAAAGCGAGCGGACTTCGGCTTCCGGCGAAATCTCCGCGCCGATGCGCTGGAGCAGTTGCGCGGCGCGGACGCGGCGCTCGGGCCAGTTTACGCGGCTCAGGCCGGTGACGGGTTCAAGGCGCAGCGCGATATTCTCGGTGACGGTGAGGTCCGGGAACAGCGCGGGTTGCTGATAAATGCAGGCAACGCCCAGTTTGTGCGCCCCAGCGGGTGTGAGATTCGCGACGCGCTGGCCGTTGATTTCAATCGTGCCGCCATCCGGCTGATGCGCGCCGGTGATGATCTTGATGAGCGTGGACTTGCCGGCGCCGTTCTCGCCGAGCAAGGCGTGCACCTCGCCCGCCCGCAGGTCGAACGACACCCCCTTGAGCGCCCGCACCGCGCCGAACGATTTGGTGACTGCTGACAGTTGGAGCAAGGTTTTCAAACCGCTAATCGGCGCTCATCCTTGCTAATCGATTGGCTCGCGCGCAAGTTCGGCGCGCGAAGAGATCCGGGACCTGATTCGCCCTTCTGCGAAGGGCGCATCTCACTGTATGGAGAGCTCAAATCGATCGGTTGGTTCGTGGGGCTGAGGTCCGGCCAGCCTGAAAGGCTGCAATAATCCAGCCCAGGGCAACGCCCTGGGATGGC
>CAZZAQ010000213.1:0-7413 GCA_964652165.1 uncultured Bifidobacterium sp. | reverse complement strand
TCCATCCACCTGTTTGTGCCAGCCGTAAAGATCGGCGGTGGTCGTGAACTGGCAGGGCCGCGCGGGCGCGAGCTTGATGCCGGCGCGCGTGTTCACTTCGTCGCGTATGAAGTCCACGCCGCGCTCCTGCACCACATACTTCAGGCGCGCGTGTTTGCGCTCGGTGCGGTCGCCGAAATCCCGATGAATCGTCACGACGGCCTTGGCCACGTCGACGAGCTTGTCCGGCGTCAAGAACCCGATGACGTCAGCCAGGCGCGGGTAGGTCTGCGCGTTGCCGTGGGTGCGGCCCATGCCGCCACCGACCGCCAGGTTGTAGCCGGTCACCTGGTCATTCTCCACGACGGCGATGAAGCCCAGATCGTTGGTGAAGATGTCGATGTCGTTGAGCGGCGGGATGACGAACGCGGTCTTGAATTTGCGCGGCAGGTAGGTCTTCCCATAGAGGGGATCGACGAAGTCCTTGTTAGCCGGGTCGTCGAGATTCAGTTGCACGCCGTCAATCCAGATTGCGTGGTAGGCGGCCGTCTTCGGCGCCAGCGCCATGGCGACGCGGTGGCAGTCCTCGAACACCTGCTCGCGTGCGTTGGTGTATGCGGGGGTCGGCGGCGCCATCACGTTGCGGTTCACGTCGCCGCAGGCTGCCAGGGTGGAAAGCAGCGACTCGTTGATCGACTTCACCAACGGGCCGAGACCGGACATCACGACACCGTGGAACTGGATGCTTTGGCGCGTGGTCACCCGCAGCGTGTTGTTGCCATGTTGCGAAGCCAGGTCGTCGTACACGCACCATTGTTTTGGGGTCATCACGCCGCCAGGAATGCGGCTTCGAATCATGAGAATGTATTTTTTGCCCGTCTTGCGCAGGTCTCGGTCGTCCTGCTGGTAAATGCCGTGGAACTTGGTGAATTGCGTGTCGTCATCCGAGAACTTCTCAGCGTTCGCGGCGAGCGTCCCCGCGATGTTACCCGCCAGGGTCGGTATGGCCTCCTTGATGACTTCATTATGCGTCACTTTTGGCGGTGTTCCCGAGTCAATCATAAGTTTGTTAGTCAACTTACATATGTTACTTCAAGTTTCCGCATATTGTCAACTCGGCTTCGGACTTTCGAGCAAGATTTCGTGGAAGTGAACTTTTGTTTCGTCATGGCAACGGTTCGGCATCTTGACAGCAAACAGACCTGGCATCATGATGCCCTCGTGAGAACCACCGTCACGCTGGACAAAGACGTGGAGCGGATGCTGCGAGATGCCATGCACAGGTCCCGCCGCTCCTTCAAGGAAGCGCTTAATGCGGCGCTGCGCGCCGGCCTTGCCGGCAACGCCGCCGACGTAAAAAACGTGCCGTTCGTCGTCAAGGCCCGGTCGCTGGGTCTCCGGGCGGGGATCGACCCAGCCGGCTTCAACAAATTGGCCGACGAATTGGAGGTTGATGCCTATCTGAAGAAGTCCAGCCGCGCGAAGCGGGCGTGATCATCCCGGACATCAATCTGCTGCTCTACGCCTACGATTCCAGCTCGCCTATCCACAGCAAGGCGGTGGCGTGGTGGCAGGATTGCCTATCGAAAAACGAACCAGTGGGGCTGCCGCAGGTGGTGGTCTTTGGTTTCGTGCGCATCGGAACAAACGCCCGTGTGTTTCAAAATCCCATGACTCCGGCCGAGGCCGCCGGCCATGTCCGCTCCTGGCTGGCCCAACCCGTCACCCGGATTCTGGAGCCTCGAGCCGATCATCTTGGACAGGTGCTGAAACTGCTGGAGACGCTTGGCACGGCAGGCAACCTGGTGACGGATGCTCAGGTTGCCGCAATGGCCATTGAGCACGGCGCGGTCGTGCACACGGCCGACACGGATTTCTTGCGCTTCGCCGGTCTGCGCTGGTTCAATCCCATTACCGGCCAACGCAGCGGACGGTTGGCCAGAAGCGAGCAGACGTGAGCTTGGCGATGCCCGGAGACCTGCATGGCGACAAACCGGCGTTAAGAAAAAATCTTCTCGTTTCGACGCCCTGCCTTTCGTAAGCTGTTTGCTGCGTTCGCACCGGTCCAGCCGCATGACCGCGCCTCGATCATGAGTGAAAAACCGCTCTACTACTTCGACAACAACGCCACGACCCGGGTCGCCCCCGAGGTGGTCGAAGCCATGCTTCCCTTTTTCGAGAGCCACTGGGGCAATGCGTCGAGCGCATACCATTTTGGCCACCGGGTCGCGCGACACCTCGACGAGGCCCGCGCCAGGCTGGCCGCGCTCCTTAACGCCGAGCCAAAGGAAATCGTCTTCACGAGCTGCGGCACCGAAAGCAACAACGCCGCCATCCACAGCGCGTTGATGACGCACCCCGGCAAGCGGCACATCCTCACAACCGCGGTCGAGCACAGCGCGAACATCAGCTTCGGTGAATTCCTCCAGCGCCGCGGCTACGAAGTCACCTACCTGCCCGTCGAGTCAGACGGCTCGCTGGACATCCACCTCCTCGACCAGAGCATCCGGCCGGACACGGCCATCGTCTCGATCATGTGGGCCAACAACGAAACCGGCGTCCTCCTGCCCATCGAGGAAATCGCCGCCCTCTGCCGCAGCAAAGGCGTTCTCTTCCACACCGACGCCGTGCAGACCCCCGGCAAAATCAAGATCGACGTCAAGGCCACGGGCGTGGACTTCCTTTCGCTCTCCGGCCACAAACTGCATGCGCCCAAGGGCATTGGGATGCTTTACGTGCGGCGCAAGACTCGTTTCCAGCCCTACATCATCGGCGGACACCAGGAACGCGGGCGCCGGGCGGGCACCGAGAACGTCCCCTACATCGTCGGCTTCGGGCGTGCGGCCGAACTGGCCCTCGCGCGGCTCGACGACGAAAACACCCGCGTCCGCGCGCTGCGCGACAGGCTCGAGGAGACGATTCTGCGCACGATCCCGCACACCTTCCGCAACGGCGCCAAAGACGCCCGGCTGCCGAATACGGCCAACATCGCGTTTGATTTCATCGAAGCCGAAGCCCTCCTGTTGATGCTCGATCAACTGGGCATTTGCGCTTCGAGCGGCTCGGCCTGCACGACCGGCTCGGTCGATCCGTCGCACGTGCTCGCGGCGATGGGCGTCAATCCACGCCGCGCCCGCGGAAGCATTCGCTTGAGCCTGGGCATTTACAATACGGCAGCCGAGGTGGATTTCCTCCTGCAACACCTGCCGGGCATCGTCGCCAGGCTGCGCGCCATCTCGCCGCTCAGCCCCGAGCATCCGGACAATGACCGTTACGACGCTCGCGCACTCCCTCACGCGCACCATCATCCCGCGGAGGCCGACGAAGAACACGACACGGGCGCGACCTGAAACCGAGAAGAGGACATGGGGCGACACGCTCGCCGTTTCCGCTGCCGTGTTACCCCATGCCTTGTGTCCAGGGCGGTGCGAGGGGCAGCCTTGCGGATTGTGCAGGAATTTTCCCGGATTTTTGATTGACAGAATCGAAAGACCTGCTACACCCCTAACGCACTAACGCATCCTGCAAGCCTGAACCGGCCTCGGAGTGCGAAAGGGTCGATGGCTTTGGGCGTTCGGGGATTGTGAAACCTTAACCAACTTCGGCTCAACAGCTGGGAGAAAGGTGCAATGAAAAAAAATCTGACGTCTCCGGCAGGGAGTGTGCGGCCCTGCGTTGCCTTCAACAACCGCATCATTGGCGCTTCAACTCAGTCTTCGTTCCATTCACTTGGATCTCATCGACGTTTATTCGGCGGATCGATAACCGTGCTGAGTTTGGTGCTGGGCCTGGTCCTCCTGCTTGTTTCCCCAGCGAATGCCGCCGCGCAAACAAACAGCGGTCGTAGCGCCTTTGGCCATGTGACGGACGGTGCCTTCACCGTGTTTCCCGACGGCAGCAGGGAGTGGTCGGACGTCACGGTCATCTTCTTTCCCGAAACCCAGTCCTACCTGTACGCCGACCAGGCGGATCTGGATCCTGTTTTGGGGACGCCTCAGTCGCCCGCGGACACTTTCATGCTCATGTATGACGAAGTGGGGCTGATTACACCGCCGGGGCCGAATGAGTATTTTCGGGTGAGCTTCAAAACTGTGGAGGTCGAAGATGGGGTGGAGAAGGTGGAACATTATGTGGTCCACATCTTCACCGATGGCAAGATCATCTTCATCGAAAACGGCCAGGTGCAGACTAATGCGACGGGCCAATATCGGGTGGCGGAAATCGAAGGTCAGCGCGGCAAAGTGGGTTTTGGACCGTCTCCCAACTCTGCTGTTCCCCACGTCATCGTTGAATTTGAAATAAAACTTACGGCCAGCGGAATCCAACTGAATGGGGGTTACTCGCCTGACCCGATTTTTTGGTCGAGCGGCCCGCCTCCTCAGGAATGCAGGGTGAAAATCACAGGCGGCGCTAGCACCATGAACGTCGGGCAGTTGGTGACTTTCATCGCGAACGACACGGGTACCACATCACCTAAGTACAAATGGACTGTGGAAGGGAGCTTCCTAAAGGATTACGATGAATCGGTAACGACCGGGTGGCGCTCTTTTACCATGCAACCAGCGGACTTTGAAAAGCGGACGATCTCGTTCTATTGGAAACCACCACTCGGGCCAAGGAAGGTTTCTGTGACTGTGACCGATGGGGATGTCACTTGTCAGGACGAAGTCACAATCACGGTCGGACGCAGCACCGAGATCAACAAACAGGCGGAAGACTTCTACACTAAAGAGGAGTCGGGACCTTTGCAGATGCACAGGGTCCTCAGCGACCATGATAAGTGGCATCAGAGATTCGGGTTTGGCTCCGAACTAAACTACAATGGAAGACTGTTTTTTAAATTCCACCACGACTACATTGCTCGCTTCAACAGTTGGCGAAATGAATTTGGTTACCCTGTAGTGGGCCTCTGGGATCCTGCGGGCGACCCGCCTACGGACCCTGTGAGCGATCACCAGAAGAGAGGAAGCTCATTCACCCGCCATCCCAAGCCTGCTTGGTTTACAAGTGCCGGATCGGCAACGCCCCGACCTCCGAATCGCAATCCCTGCGATTCCTCCGGCGGCGGGGAGTTCAGGCTGGCCGATTTCCCGCTCGACGGAATGTTACTGGGCTGTGCAGTAACAGATCCCTGGCATAATGACGTTCATCGAGCATTTGGTCCCGATGGCGATATGCTCTTCGCTAAGACTGCTCCATTGGACCCGGTTTTCTGGCAGTGGCATAGCTTTGTGGACGCCATTTGGCAAGAACGAACCAGGCTGGGAACTCCGCCGCAGATCATATCGGAGTCGCCTTTCAGCCTATTCCTTTACATCACAGAACTTCCTGCCGTAAGTGTCACTTTCAGCGAACCCGTGACCAATGTAAGGCCCAACGACTTGACGGTGAATGGTTCGCCCGCGACGCTTGTCACCGGTTCGGGAGAGGGTCCATACGTTTTTAGTGGCTTCTCGCCACCTCAGCTGGGCCCGGTCACGGCTCAGGTCGCGGCGGGATCAATTCTCGACGTTAACGAAGGCTTACCGTTCACTGGGATAGGGGGCTCATGGACCTACGTTCTACTTGATCCAGCCATGGATGCAGATAGCGATGGACTGACAAACGGTGAGGAGGTCAACACGTACCGCACGGATCCAACCAATCCTGATACAGATGGCGACGGCCTACCCGATGGCTTCGAGGTGGCGCACACCTGTCTGGACCCTCTGCACAACGAGGCGCACCCGCATGATATCGTTGGCAACCACCTGCCTGGCGATGATGATGCGGATGACGATGGCATCAGTGATCACGACGAGTTCTTAATGGGGACGGATCCCTGCTCGCCGCAAGTTCCTCCTACAGCAGCGATTGTCGACAATGGGATTATCCAACTTGGTGTCAATGATGAAGGTCATTTGAATGTGCCTGGCGGTTCGCCTTCTCCCGGTGAGGGAACGACGATTGTCGGCTTGCGTTTCATCCCGACAGGAGCCGAGGCGATCGCTCCAGGTTGCCTATGTGAAGGCTGGGGAGTGGCCGATGCCATTTCGAGGGTCTTTGGTTTTGCTAACGAAACTGACGGCGTGCGCAACATCCAGGTTTTGGAGTTTGCGACCACTGCCCGAACCGCCATTTCTAGGGTTCGGATCGGCAATACCTTCGAGGTCACCCATGACTACCATCCTTCCGCCTCCTCCAACCTCTACGAAGTTACTGTGAAGATCAAAAACATCAGCGCCGTTGCGACGGACGTGCGGTACCGACGCGTGATGGATTGGGACGTTGAACCCACTGCGTTTGACGAATTTGTCACAGTCGTGACCATCCAGGGCACTCGCAGGGCTACCAACGTGCTTTTCTCCAGTGACGATGGGTTCGCCTCGGCTAACCCCCTGAGTGCGCGCAGCTCAATTCTGTTCGCCGGTGACGCGGTGGACAGCGGTCCGGACGACCACGGAGCACTCTTCGATTTTGGGTTTGGGTTGCTCGAGACTAATAAAGAAGTGCAGTTCAATATTTATTATGGCGCCGCTGCGAGCGAAGCCGATGCGGATCGAGCGCTAGCGGATGTTCGCGCGGAGGTATTCTCCTATGGGCAGCCTAATACGCCTGACGGCCCGACGCTTGGGAGGCCCAACACCTTCATTTTCGCATTCAGTGCGGTAGGTGGAGATATTATTTTTGTGGCTGACCGCGACAATGACGGCGTGCCAGATGAAATCGACAACTGCCCGGACGCCCCCAATCCCGGACAGGAGGATGCTGATCTGGACGGTATTGGGGACGCCTGTCAGACGCCCAATCTGCAGAACAGCACGGCGGGCTTCTTGCAAGCCATGGCGGATGGGAGCACCATGGTCGAGGCAACATCCGTGCTGGTTTCCAACACACCGCCCCTCATCGAGCAACTCGTAAGGATCGTCGCATTCCGAATCGAGGCTGGTTTGACGGATTCTCCAGAGCAACTAGTATCCAATCTCGTGCATAGTGTGGCTGATGTCGGCGTTGTTCCGCCCGAGCAAATCGCAGAGATCACCGAAGCCGTGCTCCAGCAGGTGATGGTGACGATGCCCGTGCAAATTGACATCAAGCCCGGAAGTTTTCCAAACCCGATTAACCTGGGCAGCCACGGGCGGACCCCGGTGGCGATCCTTACTGTGCCCGGTTTTGATGCCACGACAACCGATCCGGTTACCATCCGGTTTGCCGGCGCAGCCCCGGTTCGTACCGTGATCGAGGACGTCGATTCGGATGGCGATCTCGATCTCTTTGCGTTTTTCCGGACCCAGGATCTGATGTTGTCCGCATCGGACACACAGGCAGAACTGACAGCCATGACGATCTCCTCAGTTCGTATCCGCGGAGTGGATAGTGTGAAGATTGTCCCACTCCGAGTGGGAATCACAAAGGCAGGCAACGTGATTCAGCTGACGTTTCCTGCCGAATCAG
>CAZZAQ010000212.1:0-7419 GCA_964652165.1 uncultured Bifidobacterium sp. | reverse complement strand
CAGCACGATCACGCCGTCCAGGAAGCCGGTCTCGGCGATATCGGCGATGCGGCCGTCAATGATCACGCTGGTGTCCAGGATCTTGGAGATCTTCTGGCCCTGCTTCTCGCCGCCGAAGACGCCGCCCAGCGCCGCCAGGTTCAGCAGGTCGCCCTTGGTGGCGCCCACGATCAGGCCCACGTAGGCCATCAGCAGCATCACCAGGATTTGCAGGAAGCTTTGGCTGCTGGAGGGTGCAAGGCTGTTGTGGATGACCAGGCTGAACAGGTAGGCGCCGAAGATGCCCAGCACGCTGCCGATGCCCGCTCCAATCAGCCGTTTCAGGCTGACCGCGCGCAGGCGCACCTCAAAAAGGATGATGCATAACCCGATGGCCAGACCCGCCGCCACGCCCCACTTGGCTCCCAGCCCAAAGGGCTGGAGCACGTAGCCGGCAACGGCCACCACCAGGACGAAAATCGCCCGAATGAGGACCAGGTCCATAGCGGGACCTCCGCAAAACCGTCCCCGCCGCGACCCCATTCCAAATCAGCCTGCGGACCAGTCCGGCCGGGAACCGTTTTCCATGTTTCGCTATACGCGGAGCGTATGAATGAAATGAACCGCTGCTCCGCCTCCCTGGAATGCGAAACCAGGGAGATCTAGTAAATACAGCGGGAAGTATAGCGCAGACCCTCCCCGGCTCCAATCTCCTTTCCTGCCCGCCGGAAACTCAGTTCCGTAAATCTCGGGGAATCAACGGGAAGGCGGGCAAAGGGGAGAATCGCAGTTATCTAAAGAGTAAATAACAAGCTCATGATTTTAGTTGTCAGATGGATAACAAAACAGGCATCTTGGGCGTAGGCAGCGAGGTGGAAAGCCTCCTTGGAGCTGCCCGCAATTGAGCACGCCCGGCGCGCGGCGAACCTGCAAGCGCGCCGGAACCAATGGGTCAGGCCGACCCGCAAGGGGACAGATGAACGGCCTTTAGCCCTCCTCAGAGATGAGGAGGTCTTGACGAAGAACCGGCGCGAAAATTCTCGGGGGAGAACCAGCGCCGGTTTTTTGTTTCTTACCCGCTTTGTCCCGCACCAGCCTCCGTCTTCCATCCCAGGAAATCTCCCAGTTCCCGCAGAAACAGCGGCCAGGCAGGCTCGGTGGGCAGTACCAGATGGTTGCGGCCGGGCAGCGGCACCAGCCGCGCGCCGGGGATTGAGGAAGCAATCAGGCGGCCCTCGGCAAACGGCACGGCGTGCTCATCCTCGCAGTGCAGCACCAGGGTGGGAACTCGGATCTGGGGAAGCAGGTCCACCACGTTGATGCGCCCAGCTTCAAGCAACAGTTTGGCAGCGTTGTCTGGCGAGGCGGAGATGCGCTGCAGTTCGTTAAACCAGTCCATCTGCTCGGAAGTGGCGTCGGGCATGAAGCAGGTGGTCCAAAGCTGGCGGAAGGCGGGGTTGTTCGTGCCCCAGCCCAGGCGAACCAGCGTGATCAGCGCGTTACGCCTCTCAATCTCCTCCGGTGACCCTTGGTGCATCCAACCGCGGGCAAAGGCGCCATAAAGGACCAGATGGCTGACTCTTTCCGGGTGGCGCGCAGCATAGGAAATGGCCACAGCGCCTCCCTGGGAAATACCCAGCAGCGCGAAGCGCTCCATGCCGGCTGCCTGCACCACGGTCTCCTGGTCTTCCAGCCAGGCGGGAAACGACAGGTCTTTCACTGACCAATCGGACAGGCCGTTGCCGCGCTCGTCGTAACGGATGACGGTGTGGTGGCGGATGAGCTCACGGATCCAGTGAGACCAAATGGGGCTCTGCCATTCGAATTCGAGGTGGTTGAGCCAGTTGGCGGCCTTGATCAGGGGTGGCCCAGAGCCCACCGTGGAATACGCGATGCGCACGCCGTCGCGCGCAGTGCAAAAGCGGATCTCCTGGCGAACCGGAATCGTCGCAGCAGAAGGCGCAGGTGCGGGCGATTCGGCCTCACCAACCTCGCGAACTTCCGCCACAAACCGGTAGCCCACCCGCGCTACCGTCTCGATATAGGCCTGGCCCGTGGCCTTCTCGCCCAACGCCTTGCGCAACACCGAGATGTTGTGATTGAGGTTGTTTTCTTCCACCACCGCGTCGGGCCAAACCGCCTTCATCAACTCGTCTTTGGAGAGCAGGCGGCCGTGGTTCTCAACCAGCAGGGCGAGGGTGTCGAAGACCTTGACCCTGAGGGGTATGCGCTCTGAGCCGCGCTGTAGCTGGCGCTCGCCGGGGTTCAGACGGAAGGGGCCGAATTCGTAGATCTCATTGATTTGCTTGGGCATTAGCGGGTTCCAGAAAAGCTTAAGAAAAGCTCCACGCCGACTAAAGGACGCCGCAGGCCCTGGTGCGGCCTAATCGAGCGCGTGGTTTCACTCCGGCCCGAGCCGACATTCTAGCCCGGCTCCGGCAGGGATGAAACCGAAATCGAGATGGGAGATTCGGAAATCAAATCCTCAAGGAGCTGAACATGAACTGGACACCTGATCAAACGTTCTACCCCTCGGCCAAAATGGCCATGGAAGCGCCCCAGGAGAAGCTGGGATACCTGGCGCTGATGGATCCCGCCCGCAAGCGCCCGGATGCGATGGCGGTGGTGGACCTGGACCCGGCGTCGAAAAGCTACGGCCGGATCCTCAACCAACTGGAGATGCCCAACCTGGGCGACGAATTGCATCACTTCGGATGGAACGCGTGCAGTTCGTGCCTGTGCCCATCGTCGCCGCACCCCCACATGGAGCGTCGCTACCTGGTGGTGCCCGGGCTGCGCTCCTCACGCATTCACATTCTCGACACCAAGCCTGACCCCAGGAACCCGAAACTGGTGAAAGTGATTGAACCTGAGGAAGTGATGCGGAAGACGGGCTACAGCCGCGCCCATACCTCGCACTGCGGTCCGGACGGGATCTACATGAACGCGCTGGGCTCCGCCGAAGGCAAGGGCCCGGGCGGCATCTTCATGCTGGATGCCGAAACCTTTGACATCAAGGGACCCTGGGAGCAGAACCGCGGCCCGCAATACCTCAGCTACGACTTCTGGTGGCACCTGGGGCACGACACCATGATCACCAGCGAGTGGGGAACTCCCAACATGGTGGAAGACGGCGTGGTGCCGGAAATGCTCCTGGGCGGCAAGTACGGCCACGCGCTGCACGTGTGGAACCTACGGCAGCGGAGCCACCAGCAAGTGCTGGACCTGGGAGCGGAGCAGCAGATGGTGCTGGAATTGCGCCCGGCACACGATCCCAACGAGACCTACGGTTTCGCCAGCGTGGTCACCTCGCTCAAGGACCTTTCCGCGTCCGTATGGGTGTGGTATCGCGAAGGCTCGAACGGCAACGGGCAATGGAAGGTCCGCAAGGTGATCGAGATTCCTGCCGAGCCGGCCAGTCCCGAGGATCTACCTCCCATCCTGAAGGGATTCGGAGCCGTGCCGCCGCTGGTCACCGACATCAACTTGTCGCTCGACGACCGTTTTCTCTATGTCTCCTGCTTTGGCACGGGCGAGTTGCGGCAGTACGACGTCAGCGACCCCTTCAACCCGGCACTCACGGGCGCGGTGAAGATCGGCGGCATCGTGCGGCGCGCGGCGCACCCTTCGCAGCCCAAGAAGGCACTGAATGGCGGACCCCAGATGGTGGAAGTGAGCCGCGACGGCAAGCGCGTCTACGTCACCAACTCCCTCTACGCCGCCTGGGACGAGCAGTTCTATCCCGACGGCATCCGCGGCTGGACCGCCAAGCTGGATGTGGGCAAGAACGGCGGCATGGAACTAGACCGCCGCTTCCTGCTCGAAACTGAGCTGAGCCCTCACCAGGTGCACTTGGAAGGCGGCGACGCTTCCTCCGACTCCTACTGCTTCTCCTGAGGTGTGTGATGACCGACAGCATGACGATGTCGTGGGCGGGCCTGCTGCTCCTGGGCGCGTTCCACGGAGTGAATCCGGGTATGGGATGGCTGTTTGCGGTGGCGCTGGGCCTGCAGGAAAAGCGCCGCCGCGCGGTGTGGCGGGCCATGCTGCCCTTGGGACTGGGACATGCGCTCGCCGTCCTGGCGGCCGTCTTGGTAGCCGCTTTACTGGGTCGCATCCTGCCGCTCAAGACGCTGCAGTGGGCGGTGGCAGGCGTGTTGCTCACGCTCGGCGGCTATCGCCTGTTCCGCCATCGCCACATGAGTTGGGTAGGGATGCGGGTGAGCATGAAGGACCTCACGCTGTGGTCGTTCCTCATGGCCACGGCGCACGGCGCCGGACTCATGGTGCTGCCCCTGGTGATTGGCATGGCGGCACACGATGCCGGCGCCCACGCCCACCACGCTCCCGGCATCGGGGCCAGTGCGCTCGCGGGAGTGGGCGCAACGCTGGTGCATGGCGCGGGCTACCTGATCGTAACCGCGCTGGCGGCGGCGGTGGTGTTTGAAAAACTGGGCGTGGGACTTTTGCGCAAGGCGTGGGTGAATCTCGACGCCATTTGGGCGGCTGCGCTGGTGGTTACCGCGGTGATGACGGTGGCCTTGTAGGTGTAGCGCGGTCGCCCTCGGCCGCGCCCGGCGCCGACAGCTCTCCCTTATCGCTGATTCTCACCGCGGTCTTGCCAAAGTCTTCTTCGGACAACTGGCGCACCAGGGGGAGGACAGCGGCTTCCGGGTCGAGGCGCGGGCCGCCGGGCTTGATCTGCTTTTTAAGGTGCCGGCGCCCGCCGAGAAAAGCTCCATCGCAGGCCAGGCGGACTTCAAGGATAGCGGCCAGCCCATTGGGCCCGGAAAGATTGAACGACCCGTAGGTGGCGAAGTTGCCCAGCGAGTAGGCGATGAGGCGTCCCTGGTAGACCTCCAGGCCGCGCATCACGTGCGGGCCGTGGCCGATCACCAAGTCGGCGCCGGCCTCGATCATGGCGTGAGCAAAGGCGCGCAGGTCGCCCCGGCCCTCGCCGTAGAACATTTCCGAACCCTGGGCGACGTGCTGGTAGCGTGCGCCCTCCGCGCCGCCGTGGAATGAGACCACCACGATGTCGGAAGTGCCGGCCAGCTCGGTCACCGCCGAGCGGGCGGCGTCCAGGTCGAGCAGGTTGTAGGAGTGCGGGTAGGTGGCAAACGCGATCAGGCCGACCTTCCGGCCCCGCGCGTTGAGGCGCGCGATGTCGCCGGGCTCGCCGGAGTGGGCAATACCCAGCTCGTCCAGCACCTTGGCGGAACTGGTCCGGCCTTCCAGACCGAAGTCCATCACGTGGTTGTTGGCCAGGCTCATCACGTCGAACCCGGCCTTCTTCAAGTGGGCGCCGAAGCGCGGAGGCACGCGGAAGGCGTAGCAACGGCCGGCGCGGGCGGCTTCGTCGGAGCACTTTCCGGTGGAGCCGCCTTCCAGCATGGGGCCTTCGAGGTTCCCGAAGGTGAGGTCGGCGGCAGCCAGAAGAGGCGTCACTTCCGCCAGCAGGGCGGCGCCGTCGTCAGGCGGCAGCGGGGCCGTCTCCGGATACGTGCTGCCCAGCATGATGTCGCCCACGGCGGCGAGGGTGATCTCCGAATCCTTGCCGCAGGCGGGGGGCTTCTTACCTTTCTTTTCCGCGGCGGCGGAAAGGGCCGTAGCCAGGACCACAGCCACGACCACAACCCACAGCAGCGGCCAACGGAGCAGAGGCATGTGGAGTGGGATGCGCCGGCGGGAGGCGGCGTCAGGAACCGGTTGCAGGGCCAAGCTGGGCGATGGTGGTGCGCAGGTACTTGTAGGGGTTGACCGGGGCGTCCTGGACGCGAACTTCGTAGTGCACGTGCGATCCGGTGGCGCGTCCCGACTGGCCTACGTATCCAATGCGCTCGCCGCGGCGGGCAAACTGTCCCGGCCGCACGGCGAACCCGGAAAGATGCCCGAAGCGTGTGGTGATGCCGTTGCCGTGGTCCAGCACCAGCATGCGGCCGTATCCGCCCATCTGGTCGGCATAAATCACGATGCCGGCCGCGGGCGCAATCACCGGGCAGCCAAAGCAGGAGTCAATGTCCACCCCGCTGTGGTAGGCGCCCTCTCCGTTGAAGGGGTCAATGCGGACCCCGAAGGAGCTGGTTACGCGGCCCTCCACCGGCCACAGGTGCGGGGCCTGGGCCAGTTGCATCCAGTCGGCCATGCTGGCGTTGCTCATGGCGGGTCCGGAGCCGATGCCCAGCGTCGCCGCCCCGGAAAATGCCGAGGTGCGCAGCATGTACAGGTGCTCCATGGAAAGCGCCACTTGTTCGCTGGAAAACTGGTCGGAAGGGGAGAGCAGGGAGTCCGTCTTCAGGCCGTAGAGCGAGGTGACTTCGTTGGCCAGCGAGCCCAGGGAAACCACCTGCATTTGTGTGGCCTGGGCCTCCCGCTCCAGAGCCTCATAGCGGGTGGTGAGTGCCTGCTTTTCCGTCCGCAACTGGTTAAAGCCGGCCACCTTGGTCAGCATCCGGGTGTAGGACCCGGCCATCCCGGTGATGGTCAGCATCCCAATCAGGGCGCCAGCCAGAAACACGTACAGGTAATGCAGGGGAATGGGGAGCTTGCGTAGTTCTCCCTCAGCATCGCGGGTGACCAAAAGTATGTAAAGGCGTTTTCGCAAAAGCCGTGAGCCCCGATTTGGGAATGGGAACAGCCTTCGTTCAGTTCACTACGCTTTTCACTTTGGCCCCAACTGTCTAATTCCCCGGCGCGCCTGCGGTTCGTGGCTGGCGCCGGAAGCCGAACAGATCGTTTGAGTTGCCGTTCGGGGGCCCGAGGGTTCTGAATGCTTCCGATACGGTAGGGGAAAGCTACCAGAGGGAACCAGGGCTGTCAACACCCCAGAAGGTCAATTTAGGGGACGGAAAGGGGCATCCCCTGGGGGTGGCCTGACCCGCCCCGGACGGATCGAAGACCCGTGCATAGACAGGGAACTGGCCCACCCTTTCGACCCGTGATTACACCGGAGGGTGGGAGCTGGCCCACCCTTTCGACCCGTGATTACACCGGAGGGTGCCCCACCCTTATCGCTCCCGTTTTTGGAGCGATAGGGTGGGTAGCTTCGTCGTTCTGTGGCGCCCCACCTGTATCGGAGTGTAGCGGAGCAGGAATGGCGAGGGTATCTTATGTCTGCGCTCAAGGCACGATTGCGACCCCGCGACCAGACTACCCCGTTCGCTGCTGGTGGTTATAATGCCGCCTTGCCTCTCGCAGAAAGAAAGCTCATTGAACGCATTCGCCGGGCCGCAGGCCAGCCCCGCAAAAGCGGGGCGGCCGGGCTACGCCTGGGTATTGGCGACGACTGCGCCGTGCTCGGCCTTCCCGCCGGCCACGAAGCCCTCATCACCACCGACCTGAGCGTCGAGGGCGTGCACTTCCGGAGGGAGTGGCACCCGCCGCAATCGGTGGGGCATCGCTGCCTGGCGCGCGGGCTGAGCGACATTGCCGCCATGGGCG
>CAZZAQ010000211.1:3545-7434 GCA_964652165.1 uncultured Bifidobacterium sp. | reverse complement strand
CAGACCGCCCCCCGCGCCCCTCATTTGAGGATTTGGATGCCACCAATTAACGGCAGCGGCTGGCTTTTGCCGGAAGCGGCATTGACGATGCCAAGGACCATGAACACTAAGGAAACGATCCACGCGACCGATCCTGCCAGCCCCAGCACACGCCCGAGAAATGGAATATGCCCCAGGACAAAGAAGGCACCTGTCACCACTATCGTCGCGATAAAGAGGACGATGCCCTGGTTCGCATGGTACCGGGCGTACCGGGAATTCGGCGCGGCCAGCAGCGGCACCAGAAAGAGTATCCCCAGATAGCCCACGACCGCGTACACCTTGTTCTGTTCGATGTCCGCGGCGTCCGCTGCCGGGGCGCCGGCCGGCGGGGCTTCAGCACAGACAGCAGGCTCCGGGGCGGGGCTGGTCTGCGGGTTGGTACCGGTCAATTCAGTGATGGTGCCCGCCGGGGCTTCAACGCGTCCGAACTGCTGTCCGTCCTGAACGTCATTCCAAGTGCTCATAAATGTCGGGCCTTGCCGGCTCGGCGCGCGTGCATCACGCGCCTCCGGTCGAGGTAATAACTATATCGGCGCTTCTGGCTTCGGCCTTTACAAGCCGCGACCCGGCCGGCAGCCTTGCTCCAGCACGAGTAGCAGAGCAATCCTTAGCCAATTCCCATGCACGCTGACGCCTCCCATCAATATCTGGAACAAGTCGTCGATCTTCTCGACCCTTCCGTCAACCGCATCCTCAACATGTCCACAGCCGAGGCCCGCGCCCGGCTCCTGCACGGCCCACCCGAGGGTGTCCGCGACATCGACGGCTCCTTCGCGCTCGTCGCCCGCGAGGGCAAACGCGTGCGCCTGGCCCGTTCGCTGGACCGGCCGATGCGCTACTTCCTGGCCAAACGCCAGGCTGGCCCCGCGCTGATCGTCGCCGACCGCATCGACGCCATCCACGCCTGGCTGAAGGGCGAGGGCTATGAGGGGCAATTCCACCCGAGTTACACACGCATGGTGCCGGCGCACTACGTCGTCGAAATTCAGCTCATCGGCTGCCCCGATCCGGACCCAACCTACACGCGCTTCTTCACGCCCCAACGCAACAAGCTCTCCAGTGACCTCGACCAAATCGGGCGCGCTTACATCGGGGCGCTGGCGGATGAAATCGCCAAGTGGCTACGGGCCTTGCCGGAGCACGAGCCTGTCGGCGTCTGTTTCTCTGGCGGCATCGACAGCGGCGCGGTGTTTCTCACGACCTATCATTTAATGCGCGCGCTCGGGCTGGACCTTTCGCGCCTGAAGGCGTTCACGCTCTCGTTCGGCGAAGGACCGGATCTCGCGCAAGCCCGGCAGTTTCTCGAACCTCTCGGACTGGGCCTCTTCCTGGAATCGATTGAAGCGCGAGAAAACGACCTCAATGTCGCCGAAACGCTTCGCGTTGTCGAGGACTACAAAGCTCTCGACGTCGAATGCGCTTCGATGGGCCTGGCGCTGTGCCGGGGCATCCGCGCACGGTACCCGGAGTGGCGCCACCTCATCGACGGCGACGGCGGCGACGAGAACCTCAAGGACTATCCCATCGAGGAGAACCCCGAGCTGACCATTCGCAGCGTCGTGAGCAACCTCATGCTCTACCAGGAAGGCTGGGGCGTTGGGCGCATCAAGCATTCGTTGACGTACAGCGGCGGCTTGTCGCGCGCTTACACGCGCACTTACGCCCCCGCCCGGCACTGCGGCTTCGAGGGCTTCAGCCCGTTTACGCGGCCCGGCGTCATCGAGGTCGCCGAGGGCATTCCGTTCGCCGAACTGACGCAAATGTCCGTCGAGAAGCTCTACTCGCTCAAAGGCGACATCGTGGCGCGCGGCGTGAAGGCCGTGACCGGCCTCGGCATGCCTGTGTTTCCCAAGCGCCGCTTTCAGCACGGCGCGATGCGGGCCGAGTCGCTTCGCCGGCGCGTTCCGGGGCGGGAGGCGGACTTGCGGAGGCAGTTCCTCGCGCTGTACGCGTGAGTTGGTTGCATGTCAGAGATTGCACTGCCAACTGTTTTGCTGCTCGCCGCGGTCACGGCGATAGTGCTGTGGCGTTTGTTCCTATGGCTGGGCGCCCAGCCGCCGCAACCGAATCCGTGGGACGAAGACATCGAAGCGAGCCTTCACGAACCGGACGCGGTGCTCCTCTGCCCGAGGTGTTTTGAACCGGAGCGAGAAGGAGTGCAGTTCTGCCGCGATTGTGGTTTTCCCGTGGGTCCCTACGTGCTTTGGTCCCCGTACCTTTACATTTTTGCGGTAGGGGACTTGCTCCGCACCGGGGTGGATCGTCCGTTCCGGGTGAAGAGAACAACCGTCTGTTTTCTTTTGGTGTTTTCCCTCCTCCAGTACTTCGTGTTCGCGCCCGTTTATTGGTTCTTCCTCTTCCGAAACATCCGCCGTCAACCGCGTGAGCACGGCCTCCTTTGATGCGGCTCGCATTTCGACTTTGCGTCCAGCTTGTTGGCCTGGCGGTCGGGGTTGGAAGCTTGATTCCGGGATCCGTGAACGCCACGGCTAGCAAAGATTCGCACCAGGATGTCGTGGTGCTGCTGCACGGCATGGGCCGCGGCACACTCTCGATGAAGCGCATCGAGTGGGCGCTGGTGAATCGCGGCTATCGCGTCGTCAACATAGGCTATCCTTCTACGCGCTATGCCGTCGAGCACGTCGCCCTTTCGCACCTGGCGCCGGCATTGCGCAAATTGGAGCTCACGCCCGGCGGGCGCGTCCATTTCGTGACGCACTCGCTCGGCGCGATTGTGCTTCGGCAACAACTCGCCACGGAGCCACTCCCAAATCTCGGCCGCGTCGTCATGCTCGGCCCGCCCAATGGCGGGAGCGAGATAGCCGACGCGTTGAAGCGGGGCCGGTTCTTGCGTCTGTTCACCGGCCCGAGCGGCCAGCAACTGGGCACGAGCGGCGAGGATCTACCGCGCAAACTGGGACCAGCCCGCTTTGAACTCGGAGTCATCGCCGGGGATCGCTCACTCAATCCGTTCTTCTCCCGGCGGCTTCCCAGGCCGCACGACGGGAAAGTCTCCGTCGAAAGCACGCGGCTCGAGGGCATGTCTGACTTCCTGGTCGTGCACTGCTCCCATACGTTTCTGCCCTGGCGCAAGAGCGTCGTCCGGCAAGTGGTTTCGTTCCTGGAAACGGGAGCCTTTTCGCGAGGCTGAAGCGGTTGGAAATCCAGCTCCAGTGGAGCCATGGATCCAGAATCGGCTTGCAGCCGCCGGAAGACAGAGAGCACATTCCGATTGGCGTATGGATCCGATTAGCATTGCCACGCGGTGGAGCTTTCTGGAGGCATTGACCGACCCCTGTGGGGTCGTTTCCCACGGGATGGAAGTGCTCTATCTGAATGCCGCCGCTCGGGCGTTGGTCAACCCAACCTGGTTTGGACGGCGTTGCTGGCAGGTCTTTCCCGTCAGGGAAGCGACTTGCGCTGCCCGTTGCCCGGTCGTGACAGCCGCGCTGCAATTGGGGAAAATCCTCTACTGTGAAGAGCATCTCTCGCCGCAGGGCGGCGCGCCGATTACGGTGGGGGTGGCGGTCATTCCACTGGAGCGGGCCAGCCCAAATGAGGAGCGAGCCTTGCTTCTATTCCGGTTGAAGGAGGGGGAATCAGAGGAGGGTTTCCGGCAGAAGCTGCTGGAAGATGCCGGCCAACTGCACACAGCGCACCTCGGCTCGCGCCCGGTTCAGATTTTACAAACCAGACCGGATTCAACAACTTCGAAATCAGAGCCGTCCGCGCGGCTGCGGCGGCT
This sequence comes from uncultured Bifidobacterium sp., assembly GCA_964652165.1. Classification (GTDB taxonomy): domain Bacteria; phylum Verrucomicrobiota; class Verrucomicrobiia; order Limisphaerales; family JADJPG01; genus DASTLJ01. The sequence goes on along the minus strand of CAZZAQ010000211.1, from coordinate 3,647 downwards.
AACCAAGACTCACTAATGAAAAAGAAACTCCTCATCGCGGCTGCCATTCTTCTCGTCCTGCTCGCCGCCCGCGGACTCCGCGACACCGACTGAGCATCCTGC
>CAZZAQ010000211.1:0-3535 GCA_964652165.1 uncultured Bifidobacterium sp. | reverse complement strand
TGCTCGCCGCCGTCGTCATCGTCGTCGGGATGTCACTGGGCAAAATCATCAAGACCGGAGTCGAAACCGTCGGACCGAAGATCACGAAGACCGAAATGAAGCTCGACGGTGCCAACCTCTCGCTGCTGGGTGGCTCGGGCACATTGAAGGGGTTCACGCTCGGCAACCCGGAGGGCTACAAAACGGCGGCGGCTATCAAAGCCGGCTCCGTGAGTGTCGGGGTGAAGCCCGGCTCGCTGTTCTCGGACAAAATCGTTGTCCGGCACGTCCGGGTCGAAGGGCCGGAAATCACCTTCGAGGGCAGCCTCGGGACGGCCAACAACCTGAGCAAGATTCTCGACAATGTGAACGAAACGAGCGGCGGCGCCACGGAGAAGCCGAAAGCCGATTCCAAGAGCGAAGCGCCATCAAAGAAACTTCAGGTGGACGAGTTCGTCATTTCGGGCGCGAAGGTCCATCTGAGCATGACGATGTTCGCCGGAAGGAGCGTCTTTGTGCAGCTGCCGCCGATCACCCTCAAAGACCTTGGCGCGGGGCCCGAGGGCATCACGGCCGGCGAATTGACCCAAAAGGTCCTGGGGGAGGTCACGGTCGAAACCCTGAAAGCCGCGCAGAAAGCCGTGACCGACTTGGGGAAGGGGGCCACCGAGGCCCTGACCAAAGGCGCCACCGGCACCGTCGATAAGGTGACCAAAGGCGTCGGCGATCTGTTTAAGAAGAAGTAGCCGGGCCTACGGAGCGACCGCCATCGTGTTCAGGCGCGCCTGGGCCTGCTTGGAGACGTTGGTGAACAGCATCGACACCGCGTAGCCGGTGTGCCGGTTGCCGTCGCAGGCGACCACGACCCCGCTGAACTGCACCTTGCCATCCATCTGCGGCGCCCGCATCTCGACGGTCATTTCTGTCCAGACCGGAATGGGATTCTGGCTCTGGAATTCAATGCCATTCCTGCGGACGCGCACGGCCTTGGCGGGCAAGTCCAACCGGGTGGTTTGGGCGTGGACCGTGACGGGTTGGAACAGCACCGAACTTCCTATTTTTCGTGCGCTCATAGATAACAGGCACAGCCTAGCACAGGAGCCAAGGAGGTCAAACGGACTTTCGCGAAAAGAATACTGGGCCACTCCGGCCCGGTCCGCACGGTTAGATCTGGTCAACCGCGATCACCCGAAGGATCTCCTCGATGGTGCTTTGGCCTTTGAGGATGCGCTGGAGGCCGTCTTGCCACATCGTCCGCATGCCCTGCTTGATGGCGACCTCCTGGAGCGTGCGCGTCGGCACTTTTTGCAGCACGGTCTCGCGGAACACTTCGTCGGGCACGAGCAACTCGGTCACCGCCGTGCGGCCATGAAACCCTGTGCCCGTGCACTGCGCGCAGCCCGCCCCGCGCACGAACTGCGTGCTCGCGGCCATTTCAGGGGGCATCAGCTTCAGCAGGCCGGCCTCGGGCTGGTAGGCCTGGAGGCAGTGCGGACAATTCTTGCGGATCAGCCGGATGCCCAGCACCCCGATGATGCTTGAAGCGAGCAGGAAGGGCTCGATCTCCATGTTGATGAGCCGCGCGAACACGCCCGCCGCGATGCCGCTGTGAATGGTGCTGATGACCAGGTGCCCCGTCAGCCCCGCTTGCACGGCGATGTTCGCCGTCTCCGGATCGCGAATCTCGCCGATCATGATCACTTGCGGATCCTGCCGCATGAGCGAGCGCAGCGCCTTCGGATAGGTGAATTCCTGCGCCGGGTTGATCTGGGCCTGGCTGATCATCGGCAGGTTGAACTCCACCGGATCCTCCACGGTGCTCACGCTCACCGCCGGCCCGGTGCGCTGCACGATCTGGTAAAGCGACGAGTAAATCGCCGTCGTCTTGCCCGAGCCGGTCGGCCCGGTGAGCAAAAGCAACCCGCCCGGGCGCGTCAGCAGCTTGAGCCACGTCTGATGCACCGCATCATCGAAGCCCAGGGACGCGAGATCGAAACTCCGGTTTCGCGGATCGAACAGGCGCGCCACAATCTTTTCACCGCGCGTCGTCGGGAAAACGGAGATGCGCAGCTCGACGCCGCCGAGGGCAGGCCCGCCGGACGCGTGGCCTTCCTGCGGCAGGCCGGTCTGGTAGCTGACCAGATTGGCCATCACCTTGAACCGGCCGGAGATCTTCTCCATCAATTCGAGCGGCAGATGGACCAGTTCGGTCAGCACGCCGCCCAGCCGCACGCGCACGACCAGCGTGTTCTCCCACGGCTCGATGTGCACGTCGCTGGCGCCCGCGGCGATGCCGTCGGCCAGAAGGTGGTTGACCAGCACGCCGATCTCGATGCCTTTTTCCGCGGTGTAGTCGGACTGAAGGTAATTGACGGTTTGGTTCATGGCGCGACGCGTCGCCAGGTTGATTAGCCGGGCCAGCCGAAGCTGGCGAGGAGGAAATCACCAGTCCCAGGCGTCGGGGCGCAAATTCTTTCCAGAAGATCTAACCACGGATTTCGCGGATGGCACGGATGGGATTCGGAACCTTCGACTTCTTATCCGTGTCATCCGTGCCATCCGTGGTCCGTTTTCCCTGACAGTCGATGTCGTGATCACACCTTCATCCCGGAATGGGGCGCCGACGCAGTTCGGCTCACGTACGACTCGACGCCGTTGCTCCCGTGCGGGTCGAAGTCCGCTTCACTTTACTCGACACTTGGATTAGCTTGGGCCAATCGTGAACCCCAACGTGCGCAGTTATTTTTTCGACATCGGCCCGACGAACGACACGCGCTTCTACCGCCTCTCGATCGCGCCGTAGCCGATGGAGGAGCGGAGCGCCGAGGCGCAATGGCGCGCGGGTTTGCGAATGAAAAGTCACGCGCGGGGAGGCCGCTGGTTCGGTAGCAGCCGACGTAAGGAGGCTCATTCTAAAAACCCCGATTGATCAGAGCCTCCTCACGTCGGCTGCTACATGAATTTCAACCCAACAACGCGGCGGGCGATTCGCCCACCGCGAGGAATTTGCCGCCGGTGAACATCTCCTCGAATTGTCCAGTGCGCCACCGGCGCAATCGGTAGAGCGTGGCGAATTGGAAGTCGGGCGCGGGGCCGCCCTGGCCGCCGACCAGTTCGCTGCCGCGGCGCACGTTGTCGATGAGCCACGCGGGCATCCGGACGTGATAGGGGTTGCGCCGCACTTCGCCGGCGTGGAAGGAGAGAGCGACAAGCAGGTCCACCAGGTCGCGCTCGGTCGATTCGACCATGAGGTTGGGCGAGCGCATCGCACCCCAGAACTCTGTCTCGACGGCGAGGCACTCGAAGCGCGATTTCATCAGCCGGAGCGCGTCGACCACGAGATGGAACGTGCCGATATGCGTGCGGTTCCAATCACGGTCATTCGGAAAGAAGATGGCCCGGGGATGGTGCTCATTGATGATTTCCGCGATGCAAGCAACCGAATGGGACCAGGCGTCGGAATTGTCGATACGCGCCTCGGGAGTGATGTCCTCAAGTCCGCCCGGCGCGGTTTGCACCAGTCCGAAGCCGATGTAGTTGCAGCACGCAGTGAGTT
>CAZZAQ010000210.1:0-7451 GCA_964652165.1 uncultured Bifidobacterium sp. | reverse complement strand
ATGCCGACGTAAATGAAACTCAACACGTAACTCAGAAAGACCGGCACGAGCGGTCGAAGCGCGGCCAGGTCGGCGCCGTGCGGCACCTTCAGTTCCAGCACCATGATGGTGATGATGATGGCGATCACGCCATCGCTGAACGCTTCGAGCCGGTTCTTTTGCACGCAACAAGAACATCAAAAGGATCGGCGGCTGGCAAACCGTGGCGTGTGATTCGAAACGGGGATGATGCGGATGACCGCGGGCGCGTTGCGGTCAGGCGCCGGCATCACGTGCGCAACGTGAGGGCTGCGATTACTTCGGCGCGCGCTTCCCGTTCCTCTCCGCCTCCTGGATGAGCTTCTCCAAAGCCGTGTCGATGGCCTTCGCGCCGGGGTAGCCCAGCCACTTGTATCGGATCACACCCTTGGCATCGATGACATAGTAGGTCGGCGTGCCGCGACAGCTCCACTTTGAGAAAATGATCCCGCGATCCGCAAACGACCGCCAGTTCAACTTCTCCTTCTCCATCACGGCCTTGAGTTTCTTCGGCTCGTAGCCATTGCCGTGAACGCCGATGAGCGCGAAAGGCTTCTCCGCCAGTTGTTTCACGAGCGACCGCTCGTGGGGCCAGTTGGCCCTTCACGTCGGTCAGAACTCCGACCAGAAATAGAGCAGCACGACCTTGCCACGGTAGTCGCTCAACTTGAATTGCCGGCCGTCCTGGTCCACCCCATCCATCTCCTGGGCCTCCTGGCCGACGGCCAGGTGGCGGATCTCGAACAGCTCCGTTTTGGCCGACTCGCCGACCGTGCCGTCGTAAGGAATCTTCACGTCGCCGTATTTTTGGCCAGCCTGCTCGTAGAGATTTTCGGCTTCCTTCATGACCTTGGTCCGGTCCTGGCGCCGCAATGCTTCGAGATAGTCCTTGCCGTAAAGGATTTCGTAGTGCTTGGCTGAATCCGGCTGGTCGTTGAGCAGGTCAAGCCTCTCCAGTCGGCTCAAGAGGAACTGAGCCAACTGAAGGCAGGCCAGTCCCTGGACTTCCCGATGCGGGCTTTTCTCCAGGACGATGCGCAGAAACGTCTCGCACTCCTGGCGGAAACCAAAATGCACCCGCTTGCACGCCTCGCCCAGCTTGTCGCTCTGGAGATGGTCCCGCAGCATTAGTGCGATGGCCCTGGCTTGCCGGCTCTCCTTGCCCCAGCCGGGGTGCGAGGTGTAGTTGTCCAACCAATACTCCACCGTGACGACCTGGATCAAAGCGTCCAACGCGACCGGATCCTTCGGATTCTTCTGGGCCAGCTCCAGCAATTTCAATGGAAGCTTCTCCACACGCGCGACGGCCTGTTTTCGCTCCTCGTCGGTCGTGGGCTCCCAGTTAATGCGTGCCGCCGCGGAGAATTCCTTGAGCAGCGACTGGTATTGTTCCGCCGTGGTGGCGGACTTGTCCGGGCCTTCGTCGGGGGACGCCGCCACCCGCCCAGCGTAACCCGCAAACGACGTATGCCTGACCGGCCACTGAGCCCCTGCCCCCATGCCCGTCGCGAAGATGGCAGCGAAGGCGAGAAGGAAGCCTGTATATGGAAGCAGTCGCTTCATGCAAGTGGCGCCGCCGTTCAGACCAAAGTAGACGTGAGTTTTGAATCACTGGCCGCAGCCTGCGACGACAACGAAGTCTATGAAAAGCAATCGCTGAACGCCAGATGGGAATTCGGCACCTCAACGCTTGGGGTGCCGGACACTGCCCCCATCCGCCGCCGGCGGACTCCCTCTCCTCCCTCCGAGGGAGGAGAGGGCCGGGGAGAGGAGGGCCGTTGGATCCAGTGATCGCCCCTCTCCCCGGCCCTCTCCCCACTCCTGCGTCGCGGGAGAGGGAGAAGTCCGGGGGGCAGTGACAAGATGCGCCCCAATGCTTGTCGCTGGACACCCCTCGCGCCGTTTGCCACTCTCCGGCAGACATGCGGCGCCGGATCAAAACCGATGCTTCGTGACCCGCAGCCGCAAGACGACGACCACGTTGCGAGGCAAAAATGATGGGCCACCGGAATCCCCGAATCGCCGCCCGGTTTCTTCACTGGCTTCGGTGGCCACTCCTCTTGCTGGTCCTGGCGTTGCCTTCCATCGCCCAGGCGCTTTCGCCGGACGAGACCCTTCTATTGGATCGGGCGCGTGCTATCGCCTCCACGCCGCTGGATGATTTTACGCTGCTCGGTGGGACCCGCGGGGCGCGTGACAGCCATTATCGCTACCAACTCGCGTTCCTCAGCTACGGTCTCTGCTCCATCGTCCAGGGCGAGCCCGCGCAGCGCGATGAATGCCGCGGGATCTTCATGCGCCTCGTCGAGAAAATGGAGCGCCCGGCCACGCTCGCGTACTGGAAGGCGCGGCGATTCGAGGGAGACGGGCTCGCGAGCGAAAACGCCATGTACCGCAGCCATCTCAACCTCCTGTACGCGCTGGCGCGCGACCGTTTTGGCGAGACACGGTTCGACGCCCGCTTCCACAAACTCTCTCTTTCGCTCTCCAACGAGGTCTGCGGCACGAGGCCCATCTGCTGCGAGCCGGACCACCTGTTCGTCCAGTGCAATGCCGTGGCCGTTCTCTCCCTGTATCTCCACGACCGGGCATTCGAGACGGATTACGCCAAGGCTGGAAAGCGGCTTCTCGCCTGGGCTCGCGAGCACATGCCCCTGCAGGGGACAAGGCTGGTGCGCGAAGACTATCGTCCCTCGACCGGCGAGAGCAGCGCGCGCGGGACCGGTTACGCGAATGCGTGGACGATCGCATTCCTGGCGCCGGTGCCGGGCCTCGAGGGCGACGCGCGCGCCATGTACGCCGACTGGCGGCGGACGTTCGTCGTGCCCGTGCCATTTTTCGGCCTCGTGAAGGGCGCGCCGGATGGCGAGGCGCTCTCGATGGAGGAACTGCTCACGTCGAGCCTTCTCGCGACGACCTTCGGCCTCCTGGCCGCGCGCGCCGCGGGCGACGAACGGCTCCACGTTCGCCTCCAATGGACGGTCGCGTACGTCGAGCGCCTGGTGAATGAATTTGAGTGGATGCTTCCACCGGGACGGCGAGTTGAGGCGCGGACGTTTCGCACGGTCGCCCTCTTCGCGCGGACGTTCCGCGGATGGAACGAGGTACTGGAACTGAAGGACAAGCGGGATTGAAGAACGAGATCATTCCCCTCTTTCGCTCCCATCGGGGGAGAAGGCCGGGATGAGGGGGCACTCCCTCGCCCCCATCGGCGGAGAGGGTGGGGGTGAGGGGGCGCCTCCTCGTTCGGTTCCGAGTTCAAAGTTCCAGGTTCCGAGTTGAAGCATCGCAGGACCCGAAACCCGGAACCTGGCATCGCGACAGCGGGGACTCCCCTCTCAACTTCTTCCGCGGCGCCAGCACCATTTGCAGCGGCTTGAACGAAATCCGGCTGAGTACTTCCGACAACTCTTCGGTCAACTTGTAACGGCCGCAGATGCATCGCAAGCGTGAAGCAGACACTTTACGGTTGCAACCTGCTGTGGCCTACCTAGAGCCTGTCCCAAAAACTCGGTTTCGAGAAGTGAATTAGATGGAGTAATGGTATAGATTAAAATCATGCGAAATTGGTGACTCCTCGCCCCGCTCAGGCCGATCTTTTCTTGAATTTCGCGATGCCGGTACACACCACCTCCACCTTCGCTTGCCCAGGAGTCGTGCGCCCCCGACTTCAGGCCGCCCGCGCTTGTGCCGCTTCTGCCTGCGGCAGGCGGGCCAGTACCCACAGATTATGCACCAGCACCGTCCAGGTCACCGTCAGTTCCCGGTGCTCAAAACCTTTGCTGCGCAGTGGCTGACCCAAGAATACATTCTTGACGATGCCCACGCGACCTTCGGTTTGTGCTCGGCGCCGCTGCAGTCGCTTGAATTTCCAGGAACGACCCCGCTCCTTGAGTTGGCGGGGACAACGCGGACACACCGCGTTGTAAATCCCATCCTCGGCCAGACCGGTCCGGTTGGTGTGGCTGTCGAATCCCCGGTCGGCCACGACGGCCTTGAGTTGCTCCCCGTAAGCTTGCTCCATGCGCCCCACGCTGCGCGCCAGCAAGGCCGAGTCCGCCGGGGCGCTCTCCCGAAACAATTCCCAATCAATAATCAAGCCTTGCGGGTTTTCAGCCAAGAGCAAGGTGTTGCCGAACTCCACTGGGGCGCCGGCTTTCTTGCGCACGATGACCCGCGCCTGCGCTTCATACAGGCTGAGGATCTTCTCTTCATTGGCCACCAGTTGGCCGGCCAGAATCCGCTGCCGCGCTTGCTGGCGGGCCTTGGGCAATTGCCCCAGCACTTGATCCATGCGCCGGAGTACCTGGTTGGCCTGGGGCCGCGTCCATTGGGTTTGGTTCCATCCTTTGTCGAGCAAATCCCGATAACGCCGGGCGTGGTTGCGCACCGTGCCCATCAAGCGGTCCATCTGGCGCAGGGTTGCCTTGCGCTGCCGCTGGCTGTCCTGCTTGTTCCAGGCATGGGTCATTTGAATGCACAACCCATTGATGCGAGTGATAAAAACTTCCGGCGCTTCCATCCGATGTTTCAAACCCTGGCCGCGGATGAGTTGCGCGGCCTTCATCAAGGTGCGGGTGGCATCCCGCAACAAAACCCAATCAACCGGGTAGTGAATATTGGCCGCCAGACAGGGGGTATCCAGGAACGCAGTTTCCAAATCCAGGGGCTCGACCAGACCCAATTGCTGCGGGGCCGCAGCGCCCAGGCAATGGAGCTTCTCCATGACCTGCCGCACCTCGGGCTCCGTCCACCACAGGGCATAGCGTTGGAGCGTGCTTTTGCTGGTGACCCGCACTGGCTGGACCTCGCTGAGACGGCAAAAGAACTGGAGCAAGGGACTGTCGGCCAGGCGGGCGGCAAAGCCGCGGAAATCCTCATGGAGCAGCAGTCGGGCGATATTGCAGCGCAGGGCACGGCAGCCATGGAGTTGGTGGTTTTGTTGGGCCGTGGCGCTGACGTGTCGACGCCGGCCCAGCCAACGCTTCACTTCGACCTCCAGCAATTGAGTTTCCATGCCGCTTTGGATCAAGAGTTCATCGATGCGCAGCAATTGGGCACGGAACTCTCGGTAATCGACATTGCCCTCGATGGTGGGCAGGACTTGCGGGAGCAGCGGTTGGAAAGGAATAATGGTGGCGTCTGGCATGGGGCTAGAGTATAAGCTGGACCGGGGCGAACTCCACCTGGTGCGCTCAGGGACACCCACGCCTACGACCCGCCGTCGAGCCGCCAAAAACCAATTATAACGGGCCTTTTTGGGCAGACGCCCGGAAATTGTGCCGGTTTACTATCCCACTGGCATCAAGACCACAGCGGATTCCACGACCGTTCCTGCTTCTGGGACAGGCTCTAATGTAGTTCTCGCATCCGAGTTTCTTGAGCAAGTGAATAGCTGCCTTCCAGCGCAGCCCTGGAAACCTGGTGTTCATATCGAAGTTGCAACTCGACTTGGACGGAAGCCGATTGAAATCAGAGCAGCGATTCAACAGCTTATCGCCGGCGCGAGGCGAAATGAGCAGGTAGATGGTGTTGTTTACGATTCAGGAGGAAGGGTCTTGGCGGTTGACCGAGATCGTGTCGGGAATGCGGAGGAGACTGGTGTCTAAATTCGCCTCTCATGGGTTCTGGGATCGCCGGTTCACGGGGCATTCTGACTCGAATATGTATCTGGCTCTAGGGCCGGCGCGGTGCTCCGACCGGCGTTGCACGACTTCATCAAGGGAGAGTTGGGAGCCCCCTGACCCCGGCCCTCTCCCCCGATGGGGGCGAGGGAGTGCGTGTGCCGCCCTTGCAGGGCGGGAATGATTCGCCGGTTCATTTTCCTGGGGCTTCACCCCAGGCTGTCATATGGCGGGCATTCAGCCCTTCCGTCCAGTGCCAAACGAGTTGAAGGATGAACACGGATTTGAACAGAAGCACGCGGAGAGGGCGGAGCGATGGAGTTCAGGGCCGCAGGCCCGTCCTGTTATAGCCTGGGCTGGAGCGAGCATCGCGAGCGGAGGCCCAGGTAACGTATCCGAAATATTTTCCTGAGGCCTGAAAGGCCGGAACGATCTGCTCAACGAACCCCCTCACCCAAGCCCTCTCCCCCGGGGGGCGAGGGAGGGCATGTGTCGCCCTTGCAGGGCGAACTGGATTGGTGCGTTCGTTCACCTGGGGCTTCACCCAAGGCTGCCACATGGCGGGCCTTCAGCCCTTCCGTCCAGGGCCAAACGAGTTGAAGGCTGAACACGGATTTGAACAGAAGCACGCGGAGAGAGCGGAGGGATGCAGTTCCACAGTTCTCTGTTTCCTCTGCGGCCTCCTGTTCGGATGCCCCCTCCCCCCGCCGTCGCAGTGCCGGGTTCAAGGTTTCGGGTTCCGGGTTGTTTGGACTCGGAACTCGGAACTTTGAACTCGGAACTTAACAACGGTGCGAGGCAATTCAGGGCCGCAGGCCCGTCCTGTTATAGCCTGGGCTGAAGCGAGCATCGCGAGCGGAGGCCCAGGGAACGTGGCCGAAATATTTTCCTGAGGCCTGAAAGGCCGGAACAATTTGCTCAACGAACCCCCTTACGCCGGCCCTCTCTCTCGGTGGGGGCGAGGGAGTGAATTGAAAATTGAAAATTGCCAATTGAAAATTTGCAATTTTGCAACCCCCTCACCCCGGCCCTCTCCCCCGATGGGGGCGGAGTGAGTTGAGAGTGGAAGTGAGTTGAGGGTTGAGAGAAAGCCCGCTCTCAACTCTCAACACAAGCGCCTCTCAACTTCGCCGCCCTCGCCGCCCCCTCACCCCGGGCCCTCTCCCCCGATGGGGGCGAGGGAGTGCGCCCATTCACTTCCTCACAAACCACCCCTTCGCCAGGGGGTCGGTGGTGAAGAAGTCCAGCAGGAGTGTGGCGACTTTTTCGCGGCCGGAGTTCGAGGGGTGCACGCCGTCGCCGCCGAAGTCGTCGCGGCGCCAGACCAGGCTGTCGAGCTTGCGGCCTTTCTCGCCATCGGCCCAGAGATAGGGTCCCCAGAGGAGCAGCGGCGCCTTGGCATCGGCCAATTCCGGGTCGCCCTTCATCTGGCGTTGGATGAGCCAGCGGGCGGCGAAGGCGCTTTCGTAGGCGTAAGGCTCGGGGTTCAGCGCGCCGACGGCGTAGCCGCCATAAGTGCGGCTGCCGAGATAGGCGACGCGCAAATTCGGGAACCGCGCGCGGGCGTTTTGCAGGAGGGCGAGGGTGTCGCGCTCGAGCTTGCGGCCGTGTTGTTCGAGCGAGCCGGTCGGGACTTTGTTCGCCAGTTTCACCCACGCGACCAGCACTTGCTTGGGCGCGATGCCCGCGGCCTTGCACGCGGCCCGGAGGTCGCGCCGCGCGTGCCCCCAGTACGGGAAGAGGAAGCCCGCTTTCGCGCGCCGGCGCAGGACCGGCACTGTGCCGGGCCGCCTTCGCGCGTCGGCGGCG
>CAZZAQ010000209.1:3221-7452 GCA_964652165.1 uncultured Bifidobacterium sp. | reverse complement strand
GGCGGCCTGCTCACCCCGCAGGGCATGCGGGCGAACCTCCTCACGCGCAGCAACGAAATCTACCGGGCGATGGTTTGCGAATCGGCCCGGTGGGGCGACGCCAAGCGCGGCACCCCGTTCAATCGCAACGACTGGGTCAACGCCATGAACACCGTGTTCAGCGCGTTCATCCCCAACCGCACCACAGTGCTCCTGAACCAGCTTCGCGCCGACGGATTCTATCCGCGGGTGGCCGCGCCGGTGTTCAACCAGTACGGCGGGTTCGTCTCAAACGGCTTCGCGCTCTTCCTGACCAACTCCACTCCGAACAGCCTCATCTACTACACGACCGACGGGGCCGACCCGCGACTGCTCGGCGGCGCCCTTGGGGGCAGCGCGTTGGCGTACACGCCGGGGACGCCTGTGCTGATTGGGTCCACGATAACCATCCGAGCGCGCACGCTCAGCAACACGGTCTGGAGCGCCATCGCCGAGGCGACGTTCTATCCGATTCAAAGTCTGACCGGCCTGCAGGTCACGGAGATCATGTATAACCCTCCCACCCTCGGCGGATGGCTGGGCGAGGACTTCGAGTTCCTCGAACTGAAGAACAACGGCGCCGAGGTCCTCGATCTGTCCGGATTCCGGTTCACCGAAGGCATCGAGTTCACCTTCACGAACGGCACGCAGTTCAGCCCCGGCCAATTCATCGTGCTCGGGCGCAATGCGGCGCAGTTGAGCACCAACAAGTACCCCGGCCTCACCGTGCACGGCGTCTATCGCGGCAAGCTCGACAACAACGGCGAAGAGCTCACCTTGGAGCATCCGCTGATCGGCCCGATCCTCTCCTTCCGCTACAACGATGGCGGGCGCTGGCCGATCGCGGCGGACGGGCAAGGCTTCTCTTTGGTGCCGATGAATCCCAACTCCAATGCCTCCCCCGGCGACCCTCGGAGCTGGCGCGGCAGCACGAGCCCCGGCGGCTCGCCAGGCGCGGATGACCCGCTTCCGGTGGTCCCGCCCATTCAAATCACGGAGATTCTCACGCACACGACCCCGCCCGACATCGACCGCATCGAGCTTTACAACCCGACTCCCGGCCCGATGGACCTGAAGGGCTGGTGGCTCACCGACAATTCGAACTTCCCCTTCAAATACCGCTTCAATTCGGACACGATGATCGGCGGCAATGGCTTCCTGGTGCTGACCGAGGCGGACTTCAATCCCACGCCCGGCACGAACAACAGCTTCGCCCTCGAGGGCGGCGGGGAAGAGGTTTACCTGCTGTCCGGGGATCCCGGATCCACCAACCTGACCGGATACAGCGACGGCTTCGCCTTCGACGCCGCGCCCGAGGGAGTGACCACTGGCCGTTATATCACCAGCACGGGTGACGACCATTACGTGTTGCTGGCGACCAACACCCTCGGCGGCACGAACTCCGGGCCGTTCGTCGGCCCGGTGGTGATCCGCCAGGTGATGTATCATCCGTCCGATCTCGCGGGCGGCTTCGACAACACCAGCGACGAGTACATCGAATTGGTCAATCGCGGCAGCAGCCCGGCGCCGCTCTTCGATCCCATGGCGCCGACAAACGTCTGGCACTTGCGTGGCGGTGTGTCGCTCGATTTTGGCGCCGGAGTCACCCTGGGCCCTGGCGCCAATGTCGTGCTGGTGAGCTTTTCGCCAGCCAACCAGTCGCTGGCGGGCGCCTTCCGCTCGAAGTTCGGCCACTTCGCCAATACGCCGCTGTTCGGACCGTACAGCGGCAAGCTCGACAACTCCAGCGACGCCGTTGAAATCAAACGCCCCGACGTGCCCGGCACGAATGGCGTCCCTTACTACACGCTCGACCGCGTCGAGTACCGCGACACTCCTCCGTGGCCGACCAACGCCGACGGCGGCGGCGCGGCGCTGACTCGCATCGCGCTTTCGGAGTACGGCAACGACCCGACGAACTGGACCGCAATGGTCCCACTCCAAATCGTTCTCCAACCCCTGAGCAGGAACGTTCGGACGAAGCCCGATCCGTTCGCCGGCGCCAATCCGATGACGAACTTTTCCGTTCAGGCGGTCAGTGCGTTGCCCATCACCTACCAATGGCGCTTCAAGGGGACGAACATCTCCAGCGTGATCAATCCCACGGCCATCACGACGAACCTGGTCGTCACCAACCTTTCCATCGCCGACGGCGGCGATTACGACAGTGCCGTGTCCGATGCTTCGGGCACCATCTACAGCGCAAAGGCCACTCTCACGCCCCTCGTTCAGCCCGTCTTCATTCAGCGGCCGCTCAGCCAAACCAACGCTGTTCGTGCCCCATTCCAAGTCAGCGCCGTGGTCTCCGGATCGCCGGAACAATTTCTCTATCTGTGGAAGAGCAACTCGCAGGGCATCGGCGCGATTTACTCCAGTGCCTCGACGAACTTCTTAACCATCACTTCCATCGTGACGGTCGCCGCGACGCGATACCAATTGGTCGTCAGCAACCTGGCCTCCATCGGCCCGGGCACGCAGGCCAATTTCACCAACTACACCGTCGCCGACTTCGACGGCGACGGGCTGCCGGATTACTTCGAGCAACTGCACGGCCTGAACACCAACGACATCTCCGACGCCGCCAGCGACAAGGACGGCGACGGTATGAGCAACCTGGCCGAGTATCTGGCTGGCACCGACGCCAGCGACGCGAACAGCTTCCTGAAGGTCGAGCAATCCGTTTCCCCCGGCCTGGCTATCGTTCATCTGTCCGCCGTCTCGAACCGGACTTACACCGTGCAGTTCACCGACCAGTTGCCCGCCGTCTCCTGGTCCCGGCTCGCCGACGTGGTCGCCCGGCCCACCAACCACGTCGAGTCCTTCCCCGACCCGGCGTGGACGACCAACCGCTTCTACCGCGTCGTGCTGCCGCGCCAGCCGTAGGGCCCGCACCGCGCGAGCACGAGAACCAATCGCAAACAGGCTCGCGGCACACGCGCGATTCCTTCGCCGCATAGCGGCGTCAGCTTCGGTTTGTCATTTGCGCCTGCCCCCGGTAGACTGGTGCTGCGTATGAAATACACTGGAACAATCAAAGGAGGCGTCGTGGTGCTCGAAGGGGCGCCTGCCCTCGCGGAAGGCACGCGTGTTGAGGTCGAGCCGGTCGTGGGCGCAACGGGCTCCACCACCCTGGGCCAGCGCCTTAAACAATTCTCCGGAACCGCCAAGCGGCTGCCGCGCGATATGGCGCGGAATCATGACCACTATCTTCATGGTCGGCCGAAGAAATGAATGCGCGCAATTAGGGCGAGCGACCGGACAAGGAGTGGTCCCTGACGGACTGTGTCTCTTTCGTCATCATGCAGCGGCACGGCCTCACGGAAGCGTTGACTGGAGACCACCATTTCGAGCAAGCCGGGTTCAAGGTGCTGCTGAAATGAGCCTGGAGATCGACCGTCGTCGCCACCCACGATGATTCACGGTGCTCTGAATGAGAGGCAGCCCGGCAATTTGGAGCCGGGGCGTTCAGTCGACAATGTGGATGAGCACAGTGGGTCGCGGCACATTGTCATGACCCTCATTACCCTCGCTTTGATGGGGGGATGCGGGAAGGCGCCGGCGGGAAGCGGCGACGGCCGCGCTGGGCTGCCCGGGAGCAACTGGTTCGAGGATATCACAGTGCGTTCCGGCATCGCCTTCACGCACCAGGTCGAGACGAGCGGCAACTATCTGATCTCAGAGTCGATTGGCTCGGGCGGCGCGTTCCTGGATTTCGACAACGACGGTCGGCTCGACGTTTATCTCATCCACAACGTCCATCCTGCCACCCCTGCGACGAACCGGCTCTACCACCAGTTGCCCGACGGCCGGTTCGAGGATGTGAGTTCCGGCTCCGGCCCCGACGTGACCGGCTATGGCAATGGCCTGGCTGTCGGCGATGTGAACAACGACGGCCTGCCCGAGGTCTTGATCACCGAGTCCGACCGCATCCGGCTCTTCCTCAATCTGGGCGGCGGCCGATTCACCGACGTCACCGCGGCCGCCGGTCTGACGAACCGCCACTGGAGCGTCCCGGCCGCGTTCGTCGATTTCGACCGCGACGGCTGGCTGGACCTGGTCGTGGGCAATTACCTCGACTTCGATCCCACACAGCGCTGCCCCGACGCCAAAGGCCAGCCGGACTTCTGCGGGCCGCACGGTTTCCCCGCCACGATCACGCGGCTGTTCCGCAACCTCGGCGCCGGCGCATCGCCGCCGCGATTCGAGGATGTGA
>CAZZAQ010000209.1:2877-3211 GCA_964652165.1 uncultured Bifidobacterium sp. | reverse complement strand
TTCAAGGAGGAGGCGGTCGCCCGGGGACTGGCCTACACGGCCATGGGGGCCGCCGCCGCGAACATGGGTGTGGCGCTCGGCGACGTGGACGGGGACGGGCTGTTCGACCTGTTCGTACCGCATCTGGCGGAGGAGAACCACACCCTCTGGCGGCAAGCCCCTCGCGGCGTTTTCCAGGACAACACCGCCGGCACCGGCCTGCTCAATCTCTCCTGGCACAGTACGGGGTTTGCCGCCGTGTTTGCCGATTTTGACTGCGACGGCGCGCCGGACCTTGCTGTGGCCAACGGCCTGGTGCGCCGGAGGCTGGGCAAAGCGCCATCCAAACTGGCCG
>CAZZAQ010000209.1:0-2867 GCA_964652165.1 uncultured Bifidobacterium sp. | reverse complement strand
CACTGCCGGCGATCCCGAGGTGTTGCGCAGCCTTGAAGGCAGCGTCGTCATCGTCCGGCGCACGAACAAAGGTTCCCAGGACGCCGGCATGCAGGGCGCGCAGGCGCTCGCCCAACTCGTCAACGGCCTTACGCCGAGCCGGCCCAGCTCTTCGCCAACGACGGCCGCGGCCGGTTCCGCGAAGTTTCCGCAGCCAATCCCGCGTTTTGCGGCGAAGCACTCGTCGGGCGCGGCCTGGTCTGCGGCGACCTCGACAACGACGGCGGGCTGGACCTGCTCCTCATTGGCATCGGCGGCCCGGCGCGGTTGTTTCGCAACATCGCGGCCCCGCGCGGCCATTGGCTGGGCCTGCGCGCCATCGATCCAGCGTTGGGTGGCCGCGATGCCTACGGGGCGGAGATCGAGTTGCGAGCCGGCGGGCGGAGTTGGTGGCGGCTCGTGCAGCCGGCATACGGCTACGCCTCGAGCCACGATCCGCGCGCCCACTTCGGTCTCGGCACGGTCGCGGCGGTGGAATCGATTCGCGTGCGCTGGCCGGACGGAGTCGAGGAGGTATTTCCCGGCGGCGCCGTCGATGAATATCGGTTGCTGCGCAAGAGTTCGGGCAAAGTGGTGACGCCTTGAAGCACCGCCTTTCCAACTTGACCGCATCCTTCACACCTTCCCGCCTCCGCCGAGCGAACTGGCTCGTCGCCGCGCTCATCGGGTCGCTGCTGGCTTGCGCCGCCCTTTACGCGCTCAAGCACAGACCGCCACGTCCGCCAACCATCGCGACCGGCGGATTGGACCCAGCCGTGGCCAGGCTCATCGACGGCACCTTGCGCGACGTGCGCGCGGCCCCGCGCTCGGGCGACGCCTGGGGCAAACTCGGCTCCGCGCTCATGCACTACGAGTTTATCCCGGAGGCGCGGGTCTGCTTCGATCATGCCGAAAAGTTGTCACCGGGCAACCCACGGTGGCCCTATCTCCATGCCTTGCTTGTGCTCGCGCGCTATCCGGCCGACGCCGCGCCGCTGCTGCGCCGGGCCGTCGCTGCATGCGGTGAGCGGCCCGACATGCCCCGGTTGCAACTGGCCCAATGGCTCGCCGAACGCGGCGAAACCGCCGAAGCCGAGCAATATTTCCAATCGCTCCTGCGGCTGGCGCCGAATCATCCGCCCGCGCTGCTCGGTCTTGCGCGACTCCGCCGGGCCCAAGGTCGCTTCGAGGAAAGCCGCGGATTTCTCGACCGCTGCCTGAGCGATCCCCATACCGCCAAGGCCGCCCACGCTTTGCTGGCGCAGGTCCAACAGGCGCTCGGCGACACCCCGGCGGCCGAGACCGCCGCGCGCCGCGCCGCCAGCCTGCCCGCCGACACGCCCTGGCCCGACCCGTTTTGGGCCGAAGCCTCCGCCTTCCGCGCCGGCCGCAAGGCCCTCCTCCAGGACGCCTCGGACTTGCTCGATCAGGATCAACTTGCCCCGGCGCTCCAGGTCCTGGCCTCCGTGACTCGCGATTACCCCGACGATGACGAGGCATGGTATCTCACAGGTTGGACCCTCAATCGCGCCCAGCGCAGCGCGGAGGCCGAGCGCGCGTTGCGCGAGCACCTGCGCCGCTCGCCCCAATCGCCCAAGGGCCACGCTCAACTGGCCGTATCGCTCCTCAACCAAAATCGTCCCGCCGAAGCCGTCGATGTCCTGGAAGCCGCCTTGAAACTCAAACCCACCTGGCGCGAATTGCATTTCAACCTCGGCTACGCCTGCGCGCAGTTGGACCGGGACGCGGACGCCATCCAGCACCTGCGCGATGCGCTGGCGCTCGACCCCAACCATGTCCCCACTCACACCGCCCTGGCCGAACTGCTCCTGCGCCGCGGCGATTCCACCGAAGCCCGCCGGCTGCTGCGCCAGGCGTTGGAGCTTCAACCCTCAGACAACCGCGCCCGCGCGTTGCTCCAATCGCTCCCGCCCGGAGGGTAGAGTATCAACCCCTTTGAGATTCCAAATTATCCGAAAACTGCTTACTATTCGGGCGTGAGCGAAGTTACGCGCGTTCTGGCGGCAGCCGAGAAAGGCGATCCCAAGGCCGCGAACGAATTGCTCCCGCTGGTGTACACGGAACTTCGCAGGCTTGCTGTGCACAGGATGGCTCAGGAAGCGCCGGGCCAGACCTTGCAGCCGACCGCGCTCGTGCATGAGGCTTATCTCCGGCTGGTCGGCAGCCAGGACCAGAAATGGAATGGTCGCGCTCACTTCTTTGGCGCGGCGGCGGAAGCCATGCGGCGCATCCTGATCGAGAATGCGCGACGCAAGCGCGCCGAACGACACGGCGGCGGACAAGCCAGGCTCGATATTCATGAAATCGAACTGGCCGCCCCGGCGAACGATGATGAATTGCTCGCTGTCAACGAGGCGCTGGAGAAATTCGCCGGGCGAGACAAACAGAAGGCCGAGTTGGTCAAACTCCGTTATTTCGTTGGCCTCACCACGGAAGAAGCCGCCGAAGTTCTTGGTATTTCTGTCCCCACCGCTGACCGTTGGTGGAGCTACAGCCGCGCCTGGCTTTATCAGGAGATTGAACGTCAGCAAAAGGTTTGAGGGGCGATTCCGTTTCCTTGATAGAATCTCGCTGGGAATTTCGCACTGGTAGAGAGATGAGCCATCAGTCCTATGAACGAACCGGACCGACGTGAGGAAGCCGTCTTCGAGGCCGCGCTGCGATTGCCTGTGGACGAGCGCGCCGCGTACCTGGACAAGACGTGCGCTACCGACGCCGACCTGCGCCGCCGCGTGGAGGTTCTGCTCGGCGCGCTCGAACGCGCCAGCGGCTTCATGAAGCAACCGGCCATTTCCCTCTCCCCCATCGGGGGAGAGGGTCAGGGTGAG
>CAZZAQ010000208.1:2103-7468 GCA_964652165.1 uncultured Bifidobacterium sp. | reverse complement strand
AGGAGGCGGACTGCTGGGCATGTACAGCATGTTCACCGGTGGCGCGCTCGAGCGCTGCGCGATTGGCGCTTTGGGCATCATGCCCTATATCAGCGCCACGATCATCCTTCAACTCCTCACGGCGGTCATGCCGCAACTGTCGAAGCTGGCGCGCGAGGAAGGCGGGCGCACCAAAATCATCCAGTATGGCCGCTACCTCACCGTGGTCATTTGCATTGGCCAGGGCTTCTTCACGGCCATCGGATGGGAAAAAGCGGAAACCATTTTCCCCGGGCTGGGCAAGAGCCTGGTGCTTTATGAAAACCTGTGGTGGTACCGCATCCAGACCGCCATACTCATTACGACCGCCACGCTCCTGCTGATGTGGCTCGGCGAGCAAATCACCGACCGGGGCATCGGCAACGGCATCTCGCTGATCATCAGCATCGGGATCCTGGCCCGCATGCCCAAGGCCGTCCAGGCGTTCTTCGACATGTTCCGCGACACCGAAACCACGGGTGTGCAACTGGTCGTGTTCAAAACCATCGCCCTCATCTTCGTGCTCCTGGGTGTCATCGCCGGCGTCATCGCCGTGACACAGGCCCAGCGCAAGGTCCCTGTACAGTACGCCCAGCGCGCCATCGGGCGCAAGGTTGTCCAGGGCCAGACCTCCTTCCTGCCGCTGCGGCTCAACTTCACCGGTGTCATGCCCATCATCTTTGCCCAGGCGCTGCTGATGCTCCCCCAAAGTCTGTTCCACACCATTGGCGAGGGTTATCATATCAAGGTGCTCTCGCAGATCGCCGATACGCTCCGGGAGGATAAGTTCATTTATCTCGTCCTGTACGGGACGCTGATACTGCTATTCTCCTATTTCTGGGTCGCCACGCAGTTCAACGAAATCCAGATCGCCGACGATCTGAAAAAATACGGCGGCTACATCCCGGGGGTCCGCCCAGGCCAGGCCACAGCGGACTTTCTGCACAATGCCATGAGCCGCATCACGCTGGCCGGCGCCATCTTCATGATCATCATTGCGATCATCCCGACGTTGCTGAACCGGGCGATGAAGGTGGATTACAACATTGGCACGTTCTTTGGCGGCACGAGCGTGCTGATCCTCGTCGGAGTCATGCTCGACACCATGCGCCAGATGGAGTCGCACCTGTTGATGCGCCACTACGACGGCTTTCTCAAGAAAGGCCGGCTCAAGGGCCGGTTCTAGCGGGACGATGAGAGATGATCCCGTTGAAAACCGAGCGGGAGCTGGCCTTCATGCGGCCGGCCGGGGTGATCGCCCAGACGATTCTGGACGAAGTGTCCGATTTCATCCAACCCGGCGTCACCACGCGGCAGGTGGATGAGTTCGCCGCGGCGCGCATGGCGGCGCATGGCGTGAAAAGCGCGTTTTTGGGCTACCGGAAGTTTCCGGGGCACCTGTGCATCTCGGTGAACGAGGAAGTCGTTCACGGCATCGGCGGTCCGCGGCGGCTGAATTTTGGCGACATCGTCAGCCTGGATGTGGGCGTGATCCGGCACGGATTCATCGGCGACACGGCGCGAACGGTGGCCGTCGGCGGTTGCAGCGTCGAGGCCCAACGGCTGATGGACGCGACCGAGCAGGCGCTTCACGAGGGCATCGCGCAAGCCCGGCCTGGCCGGCGCGTGGTGGACATCTCACGCGCCATCCAGCGGTACGTCGAGAGCAACGGCTACAGCATCGTGCGCGAGTTCGTCGGGCACGGCGTCGGCCGCTCGATGCACGAAGAGCCGCAAGTGCCCAACTACGACGACGGCAAGCGGTCGCCCAAACTGGCGCCGGGCATGACCCTGGCCATCGAGCCGATGGTCAACGCCGGGCGGCCCGACGTAAGAATCTTGAATGACCGCTGGACAGTGGTTTCCAAAGATGGTTCACTGTCCGCCCATTTTGAGCACACGGTCCTGGTGACCGAAGGCGAGCCGGAAATTTTGACATGCCGAGCCCCGATGCCATCCGCCTCGACGGCACGGTAGCCCAAGTGCTTCCGAATGGCCTGCTCCAGGTGGAACTGGCCAACGGCCATCGGGTGCTGGGCCACGCGCCGCGGCGCGACCGGCACAAGCTCGGCGCTGTTCCTGTCGGCAGCCGGGTGAGGCTCGAAATGACGCCTTTCGACATGTCGAAAGCCCGAGTTTTGATTTAGAGAACGAAAAAAATGAAAGTTCGCGCGTCCGTCAAAAAGCTTTGCGAAAACTGCAAGATCATCCGGCGCAAAGGCGTCATCCGCGTCATCTGCACCAACCGCCGCCACAAGCAACGGCAGGGCTGAGACGCGACGCTTTAACGTTTCAACGATTTAACGATTTAACGATTCAACGATTCAACGCAACTAACCCATTATGGCCCGCATCATTGGAGTAGAAGTCCCGCCCAACAAACGGATCGAAATCGCGCTGCGCTACGTCTATGGCATCGGCCCCACCAACGCCAACCAGATCCTGGCTGCGGCCAAAATCGACCCCGGCATCCGCGCCAAGGACCTCACCGAGGCGCAACTCTCGCAGATCGTCCACGCCATCCAGGACGGAAAGTACCTGATCGAGGGCGACCTGCGGCGCGAAAACGGCCTCAATCTGAAGCGCCTCCAAGCCATCAAGTGCTACCGGGGAATCCGCCACATGCGCGGCCTGCCGGTGCGCGGCCAGCGCACCAGCACCAACGCCCGCACTCGCAAGGGCCCGCGGAAGACCGTCGGCGTGCAACGCAATCCTCAAGCCAAGACCGGTATTCACTAATCGCTCGACTCCCAACCCTCCGCTCTCAACCCACCCATGGCTGACGAACCCAAACCGAAGGACGCGAAACCTAAGAAGGAAGCCAGGCCAGCCGCAGACAGGCCCGAAAAGGCCAAGGCTTCCGGCAAGCCCGCTGCCGAAGCCAAAGGCGCCACAAAGGCTCCTGAGGCCGCCGCTGCCGCCGCACCCGCAGCCACGGAGGCCGCCAAACCTGGCGCGGTGGCCGTCGTCACCGCGCCCACCGCGGCCGAATTACTTGGCGATGACGCCGCGGCCCGGAAGATCATCAAAGCCAAAGGCTCGAAGAATATCTTCTCCGGCGTCGCCAACATCCTCGCCACGTTCAATAACACCACCGTCTCCATCTGCGACATGCACGGCAACGTCATTGGCTGGTCGTGCGCCGGCCGGGTCGGCTTCAAAGGCTCACGCAAGAGCACCGCGTTCGCCGCTCAACAGGTCGCGCAGGACGCCGCCCGCCAGGCGATGGGCCACGGCTTGAAGGAAGTTGAAGTGCGCGTGAAGGGTCCCGGCTCCGGCCGCGAGTCCGCCATCCGCGCCCTCCAGGCCATCGGCCTGGAAATCAGCACCATCAAAGACGTCACACCCATTCCGCACAACGGCTGCCGCCCGCGAAAAAAGCGCCGCGTCTAACTTGGAATTGTGAATCGTGAATTGTGCAAATCGTAAATCGTAAATCGTAAATTCACATGGCTCGCTACACCGGTCCCCGCGTCCGCATCAGCCGCCGCTTCGGCCTGCCGATCTTCGGCCCGACGAAGTACCTCGAGCGCCGCAACTACGGCCCCGGCATGCATGGCCCCAAGTCCCGCCGCAAGACCACCGACTACGGCATGGGCTTGCTGGAGAAGCAAAAGCTCCGTTATTTCTACGGGCTCATGGAGCGCCAGTTTCGCGGCGTGTACGAGCGCGCCCTCAAACGCCGTGGCGTCACCGGCGAGCAAATGCTTCAGATCCTGGAGACTCGCCTCGACAACATCGTCTACCACCTCGGCTTCGCGAACACCCGCGCCGCGGCCCGGCAACTCGTCGGCCACGGCCACGTCAAAGTCAACGGCCGAAAGGTCAGCATCCCCTCCTTCGCGGTGAAGGTCAACGACACCATCGAAGTGAAGGACCACCCGCGCTCGCGCCAGGTCGCGACGAAAAACCTCGAAAGCGCCACCAGCCGCGCGGTGCCCGACTGGTTGTCGATGAACAAGGACGCCTTCAAGGGCGTCGTGATGCGCATCCCGACCCAGGACGAAATCCACCCCATCGCCAACGTCCAGGCCGTCGTCGAATTTTATTCCCGCTGAACCAGCCCCGCCCTCTTGGGAGGGCGGGGACGCAATTACACGGGCCTCCCCCACCGCGGGAATGAACAGCGGGGCGGGGCCAGATTAAAATTGCCAACAACAAAACTATGCCAGTCCGATTAGGTCGATTCGAAATGCCCAAGCGCTTGCAAAAAGAGGACGCAAGCGCCACTGAAACCTACGCCAAATTCGTGGCCGATCCGTTTGAAACCGGCTACGGCCACACGATCGGCAACTCGCTGCGCCGCGTGCTCCTCAGCTCGCTGGAAGGCGCCGCCATCACCTCCGTCAAAATCGACGGCGCGATGCACGAATTCACCACAATCGACGGAGTGGTCGAGGACGTCACCGACTTGGTCCTCAACCTCAAGAAACTCCTCTTCAAATGCCACGTGCGCGAGCCGCAGATGCTCCTGCTCTCCATCAACAAGGAGGGCCCCATCCTCGCCGGCGACATCCAGCTCAATCAGAACACCGAACTCGTCAACCCCAAGCAACTCGTCTGCACCCTCGACCGCAAAAAGAAGATCGAGATGGAACTCGAAGTGAAAGTCGGTCGCGGCTTTTGCCCGGGCGACGAGAACAAGAAAATCGACCAGCCCATCGGCGTCATCGCCATCGATTCGCTCTTCAGCCCCGTCACCCGCGTTCGCTATTCCGTCGAAAGCGCCCGTGTCGGTCAGCGAACCGATTATGACCGCTTAATTGTCGAGATCTGGACCGACGGCCGCATCAGTCCCGATGACGCTCTCACCCAGGCCAGCGCCATCCTCCAGCATCACCTCGATGTCTTCGTCGGCTACGACAAGAACGCCATCGAGTTCGAGCAGGAGACCCGGTCCGAGGACGACGACAAGTCCAAGATGCGCAAGCTTCTCAACATGTCGGTCAACGAGATCGAACTGAGCGTGCGCGCCGCCAACTGCCTCAACAACGCCAACATCACCACCGTCGGCCAGTTGGCGATGAAATCCGAGCAGGAGATGCTCAAGTACCGCAACTTCGGCAAGAAGTCCTTGAACGAAATCAAGGAGAAGCTCGCCACGCTCGGCTTGTCCCTGGGCATGACCTTCGAGCCGGAGTTGCTCGAAGCGCCCAAGGAAGTCGTCGAGTCGATCCTGTAACCGGAGTCCGATCCCATGCGACACCTCAAACGCACCGCCAAGCTGGGCCGCCAGTTCCAGCACCGCAACGCGATGCTGGCGAACCTGGTTTCGAGCCTCATCAAGCACGGGCGCATCACCACCACCCTCGCCAAGGCCAAGGCCGCCCGCTCCGTCGCCGAGAAA
>CAZZAQ010000208.1:0-2093 GCA_964652165.1 uncultured Bifidobacterium sp. | reverse complement strand
GCCCGGCTCCGGCAGCAGGCCCGTTCGCACTTCAAAGGCTCACCCAAGCACAAGGGCGCCACCAAGCGAGTGAACTGGCGCCAGGATGAAGACCTCGTCCACATTCTCTTCGATGAGGTCGCGCCGAACTTCAAAGAGCGCCACGGCGGCTACACGCGCATCATCAAGCTGGGCGGCACCGAAGGCCGTTGGGCGGGCCAGCGTCGCGGCGATGCGGCGGAGATGGCCATCCTCGAATGGGTCGATCAGCCCGTCGAAGCTGCGCCCGAGCCAGCCAAATCCGACGGCGAAGCCAAATCCGCCGAGGCGAAGCCTGCCGAAGCCAAGGCGTAGCCCGGCAAGGCGGATTCCAGACTCAGCAAGCCGAGGGCCCGTTGCACCAAACGGTATCCCGTCGGGGTAGCACGAGGTCGGTCGTGGTCCAGGTCAGCTTGATGACCGTGGCCGCCAGCAGCGCCGCGGCGCCCGTAGGCGCGCCCGGCGCGGTGAAACCGGCCGCTTCGCTCGACTGGCCGCCATCGCCGCCCGCCAGGAGTTGGGCGATCACCACATAGTAGTAGAGTCGGCCGTTCAACAGTCCGGTGTCCAGATAGTTGGTGTCGGTGAGGCCGCTGGCGAGCGTAGTGTAAGGGCCGCCACTGGTGGAAGAACGTTTGACCGTGTAGGTGGTCGCGCCGACGAGAGCATTCCAGCGCACTTCGACTTGGTTGGTTCCGCCGATGGCAAGCACGCCGCTCGGGGCCGGCTTGGGTTCGCCGATGGCCTCATTAGAATTGGCACTTTCGCCGGCGGCGTTGAAAGCGGAAACGACATAATAATAGGTCAGGCCGTTGACCGCGGTCGTATCCACGTATCCGGCGGAGGCGTTGGTCGCGATGTTGTCGTATGGTCCGCCCGCAATGAGCGAGCGCTTCACGATGTACCCCTGCGCGCCGCTGGAGGCTGACCACGACAGAGTCACCTTGTTGTCGCCGTTCACCGCAGCGAGGTTGGCCGGAGTGGCGGGCGGCGCGATGGAGACTACGACGACGCCGTACATGTTCAAGCTGCCGTTGTTCTGCTGAAGCAACGTGATGCTTCCCGCCGGGATGGTCTTGCGATAGATGGTGGCAAAATTGTTCAAACCCACGCCGGGACCCACCGTGGCGTTATGGGTGCGGGCGGGCGGATCGGACGTCGAGAGTTGGGCGCCCTCGTCCGCTCCGACGAAGTCCGGCTGACCATTGGGTGACCGGCCCGTGTTGACCTGAACGAAGCCCATGTCCGCGACCCAGGGCATCAACCCGCTTCCGCCCGAGCCGAGGGTGGGTGGATTGGCGTTGGCGCCGTCGCCCACCCGGTTGTCGATGAGCAGGTAGATGTGGGACGCCGAATCGACGGTGATGGTGAGCATGTAGGCGGCGTTGTCTCGATGGTTGTTCGCGTTGGCGATGTAGGGATGGCCGATGAGGTAAGGCGGCAGGCCCTGAATCGTTGTCCCGGCGGTGCTCAAATTCCCCGCCCCGTCGAACGCCGGCCCGTTCCACTCGTGCGTGCGGTCGGTGAACATAAAGGCGTCTTCCTGGAAGACACTGCCATTGGGCGAACCAGTCGGCTCAATGATGGAAAACCGCCCGGCGTCGCCGCCGGATTCGCTGATGGAAACAATGCCCGCGCTGGCGCGCAGGCCGAAAAGGCCGGCTGTCAACAGACCGGGCAACAATAGGCGAAGGAGGGACGTGTGCGTGGCATTCATGCTCATTCGTGGAGTTGAGTTACCGAACCGCCGATTCACCGCGCAGGAGGAGATGAAACAATCCGGCACGCGAGGATGCCAAGCCCTGGCCGCGCGAAACTTCCAAACGTTTCACGGTCGTCCGGTTCACAGCGAACTGATGGGATTCAGTAGTGAGACTGGCTGAAGCCCGGCGCAAAGTCAAGGCGAACGATTTGGCAGATTCTCTGCTGGGCGCATCTCAGTTTCCTGCAGCGCTCATCCTCTCATTAGCACCCGGCTTCAGCCGGGTGAATCGAGGGACCGGATGGATTCAACCGCTTCACCCGGATATTTCACAGCGCGCAGGAAACGCCCACAGCCTGTAGCCGCCGACGTG
>CAZZAQ010000207.1:0-7469 GCA_964652165.1 uncultured Bifidobacterium sp. | reverse complement strand
CTCCCAAGCCAATCTTCGCGCATTGAACCCCTGAACCGCGGTAGGGACGCGCTGCGGCGCGTCCGAGCCGACCGGCAGGTCGGCCCTACCGCGGTCATGGGGAGGGGCGAATCTGGGAGGCAACGGCCCTCCTCTCCCCGGCCCTCTCCTCCCTCAGAGGGAGGAGAGGGTGTTTCTGCTGCGCCTGTTTGGGCAATTTCATGTTGCGTCTGTGGCAACACGGTTTGAGCGCGCTCGCGGCGCGTTGCGAGGCGCCACACGATCGCCCCGAATACGAATGGCGCCGCGAGCAGCGCGGTGATTTTCGTGAGCAGCGCGGCCCCGAGCGCGAGGCCGGCGGCGGTTAGCCATCGCCAAGGCAACTCTTCCTGCTTCAAGAGCCGCAGCACACAGTAAAGCGTGGCCGTCACGAAGAATGCCGCGAGGGTCTCGTTGGTCGTGTAGTGCGCGAGGCAAAGGTGCGCGGGCAGCAGTCCAGCCAGGAGCACTCCGGCGATTTGCGCGCCCGGTCGACCGGGGAACATCAGCCGCAGCGAAGCGAGCAGAACGAGGAGGTGAGCGATCCCGACGAGGAGTGAGAAGCAACGGAGCAACAGCACGCCGGCGTCGTCCACAGTCGACAACCCGAGCGTGCCCAGCGCCGTCGCCGAGACCAGGTAGTACAGCGGCGGCTGATGCATCTCGAAACCCTCGCTGGCCAGCGGCAGTGTCTTGTGCCGCTGGATGAAATCGATGTACCGCAGGTGCTCGGCCGCGTCGAAGCCGATGACGCGCGGCAGCAGGCCGAAGTTGTGGATGAAGAGCCCAAGCCACAGCACGACGACCCCCGCCAGCGCCCAGGGCGCCAGGTCGAACGGCGGCTGCGCCGCGGAGGGCGCCGGTTCAGATTCCGGGCATGTGTTCAGCGTAGCTGCGACCGTGAGGTCGCGGGACGGGGGCGCAGGAGGTAGGGCAGCGGCCCCGTTTTCGTTCCCGTTTGGGAGTTCTGCCTGCGACCTCACGGTCGCAGCTACGCCAAAAGGATACGATTCCGGAGCGCGCACCTTTCGCCTGGCGAGCAAAGCGATTCCCGCACACAACGCCGCCGACACGGCGAGCCAAGGCCAGCAGCGCCGGAGGGATGACGAAACAGTTTCCGCGCCTTCGAGCGGATTCCCATGTCCGGCCGGAACCGGCCGCCGGGCCAGCCACGCCGGCCGCCAGGTGGAACCGG
The DNA here is from genome assembly GCA_964652165.1 of uncultured Bifidobacterium sp. Classification (GTDB taxonomy): domain Bacteria; phylum Verrucomicrobiota; class Verrucomicrobiia; order Limisphaerales; family JADJPG01; genus DASTLJ01. The sequence continues at coordinate 6,256 of CAZZAQ010000207.1, read as the reverse complement.
CGCAACTGGCTTCCCACGTTTCGTCCGAGAGCAACGTGAATCCATCGGCCGCCAATTCGATCCAGAGCGCGGGCGGGCCGGAGGAATTTGTCACGGCGATGGCAAGTGCGTTGTCGCCGGCGCGCAAGTTTCGGGTGGCGTCGAGGGTCACCAGCGTTTTCCAATTCGCCGGAGCGGGGACAGGCAATGGCTGGCCGTTGAGCGTCACTGCGCACGACTTGAACGCGCGCAGCCTGAGCGTCGCCCGAGCCGGGGTCGCGGGCAGTTGGAAGTTCCGGCGAAAGACCGTGGCGATGCGGGCGCAGGTGATCGGTTCGGGATCCGGCGGCACGGGGAAAACAATCCACTCGGCCGGCCCGTCACGGGAGAGGAAGGCAACGTCCTCGCGCTTGAGGCAACCCCAGACAATCCAGGCGGCCGCGGCGGCGAACGCGGCCATAAGGAGAATCAGGACGACCCGGCTTCGAGCGGCCGTGCTGATCCGGGGCGCGGGATGGGTCATCGAGCGGAGTCAGGTCCGAAGTCCGCCTTTGGGCGCCCGGACGCTGCGGAGAGGCTAACCAAAGTCCGTCGGTTGGGGAAGAGCAGTCGAAAGGCCATGATTGTGGCACGCATTGCGGCAATGAGCCGATGCCTGGTAGCGCAGCCGTCCTCGGCTGCGAGTGCGGGCGGCGTCTCACCGCCCGGAGCAACGCCCAGCGGGACGCCGGGCGAACTCGCAGGCGGGACGCCTGCGCTACTGGTAGGCCCGCTAACGCAGCGGGACTTCCGAAGCCGGGGGGCGGCGCTTCACGGGCGCACCGCGTTCGTGGAGCGCGCCCAAAGCATGGGTGCTGTGGGCCGGTGTGGCGGCTCACCGATGTTCCCTATTGCGTCTCAATCGCGATCAGTTCCTGCCGTCGCCCGCTGCCCGATATTTCCAGAACGAAACCGACGCCTGGCGCGTAGAACTTGAAATCCCTGGATGCCAGGGAATCGGGTTCGATCGGAGTAAACTCAGCGGTCTTGAGGCACTGGGTGAACGAGCCGTAGGGAACCGTGACTGATTCGCCTCGCGCCAGCACCTGGCCGGCGTCCTCCACCGTGCCGGGGGAAAACTCCTGCCGATAAATATCACCCACTTGTGGATTGCCCTTCATGATGTAGCCGGGTTTTCCGCCGTCCACACCGGCTTCCCAGGAGCCTTCGATGCCCGCGATCTGGCCGTTCGCATAGCTCAGGGTCAGTTCGCCAAAATACCAGACGTTGCTCTGCCGGTCCTGAGCGTACCAGTCCCAAGTGTATTCCTTGAGTGCCCCGTTCAGATAGACAATGTCGATAACCACGGTGCAGGTGACTCCGAGAATCTGTTTCGTCTGGTCAGCCACCATGACTACGTTGGTCTCCGTTCCCTCGTCAGTCTCGCCCCGATAGCGGTAGGTTGTGCCCGGTCTGAGCGGGAAGTAGGGATTGGGGTGCGCGGCGGTTTCCGCGGGCGTCAGGAAGTCAGCGGGGTTGATGACCGGGTGATAGCGGGTTTCCCCAAGGATTTGGCACAGCTCCAGGCGGGCGTTGTACTGCTCTCTGGCCAACGCGATGCTTTCCCTGTAGTCTTCTCGCGCCTGCTTCTTTGCGGCCTTCCTATCCTCCGCGCCAGGAAGGGTGCTGGCCCTGGCCAGGCCCAGGTAGTAGTCGCTGGTCGCTTCGGCGCGCGCCGCCTGGCGAGCCAGCAGGGCGGTGACCTTGCAGGGGGAGGAGGGCTTGTCGTCATCGTCGTCGCGGTTCAGTCGCCAATCGGCGGCCCTGCTGGTGCCCACGAGGAGCACCGCCAACAGCGCCGTCGAGATTGACAGGAGCGCGGTCCAGGCTGTCGGGTGTGTGTCATTGTTGAATTTCGTTTTCATAATTACTCTGTCTTTTTTGATTTGGATCTTTTGCCGATGATCATTTCATCGAGCCATCATTCCATTGGAACGCCGATGAAAGGAGCATGAGAGCAAGATGAAAAACTGATGAGAAAAGCGCGTCGGCCGTGGGAGCGCCGGCATCTTGCCGGCGGCATATTCAGTCGAGCTTTGCCGGCAGGATGCCGGCGCTCCCAGGAAACTGCGATGCGCCGATCAAGCCAGTTCCACCCGCACGATGAACAAGCCTTCCGACTCCTTGACCCGCGCACTGATGCGGCCACCGAGCAACTCGATTATCTTTTTGCACAGGCTCAAGCCGAGACCGGCATGGGTGCCCACGTTCTCACGCGACTCGGTCTTGCGCCAAAACGGATCGAAGACATGCTCAACGGCATCCGCGCCTATATCGACTGACTGGTCGGCCACCGAGATGTTCCCGGCGGCATCCGCCTCGATGCGAATCGTCCCGCCGTCGGGCGTGTAGGACACGGCGTTGTCGAAAAGATTCGTCACCACCACGCGAAGGAATTCGGGATCCGTCTCCAGCTTCGCGCCCGGTTCGAGCTTCCACGCGACTCGGATGCCGCGGCCTTCCGCGCACGTGGCGAAGGGCTTCCACCACTCCGGCAACGTGTCCTCAATCGTCACCCAATGGTGTTGCAACTGGACGTTGCCCCTCTCGATGCGCGTGATGGAAAGCAGATTGCTGACGAGCCAGTGCATGCGCTTGGCGATTTCAAGGCACTCTGCGGCCGATTCGCGGTATTCCTCCGCAGGCCGCGCGCGGCTCAGGGCCACTTCGAGAGTGGACAGAATTCCTGCGATCGGCGTGCGCAGTTCGTGGGCGACATTCGACGTGAGATTGCGTTCCCGGACGAGCGCCGCTTCCACGCGCTCCAGAAGCCGATTCAATTCGCTGGCGACCGGCTGCAATTCCGTCGGCGGGCGGCGCAGAGCGATACGCTGACCGGAAACGGTATCGCGCAAGGCGCCAATCTGCGTTGTGAGCTGATCGAGTGGCCGCAAGCTCCGACGAACGACATACCAGATGACAATCCCGCCCAGCAGCACGCATCCTGCCCATAGGCCGAATAACAAGCCTTTGATGCCGGCCAAGGTAGGCGCCACCGTATCGACCTTCGCGAAGACCAGTTGGATGAGCGGCCCTTTCGGCTCAAGGGTTTCACCGCGCGCGATCCGTTCGGCCTTCTCCGGTTTCGTCAGATCGACACGCGCATGAAATTCTATTCCCACCCCGCGGCCTCTTTTGCCATCAGGGAGCGCCAGTTCGCGGACCTCCGGTGCGTCCATGGAACCGCCAAACCTCGGGAGCGGCACCGTCATCCAATCGCCGACAGCCACCAGCGTCTCGCCGTCCTTCACGCACATGTGAAGATAGTCAACGCCTTTGACGTGTCCCGGCGGGACGGGGACTTTATCGAGCCTCTTGATATCGATCTTGCCCTTGTCCAATTCCACAAAATCGGTGAACGAAAGCCCGCGCTGAATAAGACTGCGGTTGAACTCCGAATAAAGCCGCTCTTTGATCTTGAGATAGGCCACCGCTCCGCCACCGCCGAGGAGCAAAGTGATGCCGCTGAGAATGCCCACGATGAGTCTCCCGCGCAGAGAGTTCATGTTACTTCTTTTCCTGGAGCACGTATCCGTGACCCCGTTTGGTGTGAATGAGCGCAGGCAGGTCAGGCAGGTGCAGTTTCTTTCGCAGGTATCCGACGTAAACATCGACCACGTTGCTCCCGGACTCGCCGTAGTATTCGTAAACGTGATCCCAAATCTCCGTGCGCGTCACTACCTGGCCCTGCCGGCGGGCCAGGTACTCCAAGAGCGCGTACTCGCGAGCCGTCAGATTGATCTCCCGCCCCTCCCGCCGCACGGAGCGCGCGTTGGTGTCGATTTCCAGGTTGCCGACCCGGATCGTGGAATCCTGCTGGTGGTAGGACCGTCTCACCAACGCCTTGAGCCGCGACATCAGCTCGCCCAGAAAGAACGGCTTCACCAGATAATCGTCCGCCCCCAGGTCGAGTCCCTTCATCCGATCCTCGACCGCGTCCTTGGCGGTTAAGATGAGAACAGGTGTGGCGTTGCCCTTCTCGCGGAGCTGGCGGAGGATTTCCAGCCCGTGCACCTTCGGAAGCATCAAGTCCAGGACGATGACATCGTAGGCATGATTTTCGGCGAACCACTGGCCTTCCGCCCCATCCGACGCCCCATCGACCACCCACCCCATCTCCCGAATCGCCTTGGAAACGGATTTTTGCAGCGGCTTGTAGTCTTCGACCAGAAGCGCTTTCACAGCCGCTGAAGCTAATCTCCCTCCAATGAGAAAACGATGAGAATCGCCGCGGCGGACAGGCGCGCAGTCGATCACTACCACCACGCGACCGACCCGGTAGTGGGACAGGTGTCGGATGTGTCAGCGTAGCCGCGACCGTGAGGTCGCGGGACGGGGACGCTGGAGGTGGGGTGTCGGCATCGATTTCGTTCCCGATTGAGTATTCGGCCTGCGACCGCACGGTCGCAGCTACGCTCACAAAGCAAAAACCCCTTCCGGCCGGGCCGGAAGGGGCCGTGAGCGGGGCGGTGGGGCTTAGAATTTGTAGATGAGGTTCAGCGCGACGAGGAAGGCGTTGCGCTTCTCGTTGGTGCTGCTGAGATCTTCGGGCTTTCCGCCGAAGCCGGTCATGCGGCCATCACCGGCCTGGTGGTCCCAGCGGAATTCCAGCCGGCTCAGGACGTTCTTCCAGAGGTCGTATTGGACCGTGGCGGTGGTCGCGAAGACTTCGGCATTGCCACCGGGGGTGGAACTGGCGGGACCGGTGCCGGTGCCGAGTAGACCACTTTCGCCATCAGCCCAGGCGTATTCGCCGCGGAGGTGGAAGCTGAGCTTGTCGGTGGCCTGCATGGAAGCATAGAGGGCCAAGGCATTGGCATAGGTCGTATCCTGGTTGTCTCCGGGCAGGGACACGGGGCGGTCGTCGGTGCTGCCGAGATAGTCGTAGGCCGCGCCGACCTTGAGCCACTTCAGCGGCGTGTTGAGCGTGGTGCCGACGAAATAGCTCGTCTCGACCGCGCCGCCGCCGAAGCCGGAGTTGTAGCCGTTCATGAACGTGCCGTAGAGCGTGGAGCCACCGATGAAGCCCCAATCCTCCGGCGCCGTGATGACAAGATTGGCCATATAGGACTTGAAGGACTCGGCCTTGGGCGGATTGGAGGTGGAGGAGGGATTCGCACCGGGCCGGATCCCGGGACCGTAACTGTTTGCGATCATCACCGAAGCGCTGGCGTACTTGCAGAGCTGGTAGGACGCCGCGACGCCGGTGTGGGTCGTCGGCTCGAAGGTCCAGCCGTACGAGCGGGTATAGTTCGGGTCGCTGCCGGCGTTGAACACCTCGTAGCCGAACATCGTGTCCACGACGCCGACTTTGAAGTCCAGACCATTGCCCACGGGAGCGCGCAGGGAGAGGTAGGCCTGCTTGATCCCGAAGTCACCGGGGACGCCGCTGCTTTGAGTGGCGTAGATGTTGGCGTCCGGGCCGAAGAGGAGTTCCACCTTGTAGCCGGCGGCCCACTGGGCTTCGTCCAACGGCTTCTCAAGGGTCAGATTGACCACGTCGAGGTTGAACCCGTCTGCTTTGCTGGGGGTGTTCAAGCCGTAAGTCGGCACGGAGCGGTTGCCTGTGCCCGGGTTCCAATGGATCGAGGTGTTGACGTATCCGCTGACGGTCGTCGGAGTGACGGCCGTGAGCAGCGGGTTCAACTTTTCGTCGGCCTGCGCTCCGGCGGGCAGGCTGACCAGCCCGGCGGCGGCCAGCCCGAGTGTCCATTTGTTCACTTTCATTCTGTTCCTTCTGTTGGCGCGGTTTGTTCCGCGGGTTGTGTTGTTTGTTTTCGTTTTGGAAACGGGCAGCGCGCCCAGACGGAGCGCACCCCGGGTTCAAATTCAAATTAAGGGCCGGGGCTGCGCAATGCACTGCGCGGCCCCGGCCTGGATCGCAGCGTGAAACAAACCGCGCAAACGGGTCGTGCTCGCAGGCGTCGTGCCATTCCGCTGAAACGGACCCAGGCCGCGCGCAATGACGGTGTTTTCGGGCGGTTTGCAGAAGTACTCCAGCTCCGCGGCTTGATGAGTGTTGTTCACGTTGGGCGAATCCCGCCAGTCTGGCTGCTTTTGCACTTGCCGTCAGTGAGGTGAAATTACGACGTGACCGCGAGGAACGCCCCCTGCTGGCCGGGCCCGGTATCTGTTTGCCACGGCCCTTGCGGAGGTAGCGCAGGTTGCCAACCTGCTGTATCGCCGATTGCTAATCGGCTGACGTTGAGCCGTGATGATATGCGGAATCGTTGGCGGT
>CAZZAQ010000206.1:0-7490 GCA_964652165.1 uncultured Bifidobacterium sp. | reverse complement strand
CCAGCCGGGCGGATGATTCGGATTGGCGGGGTGATCGAAGAGGGCAATCCCAAAGGTTTCGTCGCCGAACGGCCGTTCCACGGTACACCACGCGGCGCGCTTCTGTTCGCAATCGCGGCCGCTCAGGCCGTTGGAATTGAGATGGGTCTGGCGCGGGCTTGTCTTGTCCCACGGCATGCGAACAGCGAGTCCCCCGACAAAAAACTTTCCAACGCTCACGTTCTGCCCTTTCGCGCGCAACAGCAGGTCGAAGTCGATGAGGCAGGCATCGACCGATTCAGGCGCATGCATCGTGATCGCGTCCTCCTCTTCGAGCACCACCGTTCCGTCCGGGGCGACGAGTTCGACGAGCGCGCGCCACGAAACGCGGTCGGGTCCTTCCTTCAAATCGAGGAGCTTTACGAAACGCTGTTTGCCCTCGTCTTCCTTCCAGTAGTTGAATCCGTTCACGCGATGGAATCCGGTGAAGATGCCGTGCTGCCAGGGATGATCGGCAGGACGGTCTTCAGTGAGCACCACACTTCCTGATGGGTCGCGAAGCGGGTGGAGGTATGGCCGGGCCTTTGCGTCCATCACGTACGTGGCGAGTTCAATCCATGCGTCCGTAGCCGGCATGCGCGCGCGGATGTTGAGGCGGCTCTCGGTTCGCTCCACTTTGATTTGGTTGCTGGTCCGCGCAATCGCCTGTGGCCCGGCTGGCGCGCCGGGAATGAGCCTGGCCGTCGGGTCCGTCGGCGGTTTGTCGAGCGCCAGGAACGCGAACAAATCGGACAAGTCCTTCTTGCCCAGCGACGCCTCGAGTCCCTCCGGCATCATGGAGAGCTTGCTCACGCGGGTGTATTTGACGTTGTTGCGAGGCACGGTTTCTTCCCCTTCGCCGGGCATGCGCACCACGATGCGCTGCTCGTTGTCTTCTGCAATCAGCCCCGTGAGGTTGCGCCCGTCTTTCGTCACCACGGTCGTGACCTGATACGCGGGACCGATCACGAGACTTGGGTCGAACACGTTCGAGAGCAACTGCTCGAACGTGGCGCGGCCGTTCGCAGTGATATCGGGTCCGACGGCGCCACCCTCGCCATGGATCGCATGGCATTGGGCGCACAGGTTGCGGAAGACGATTTGACCGCGGTGCGGATCTCCCGCGTGTTCGCGGAAATACGCAGCCATTTCAGTCACGACCTTTTCGCGCTCGGGATTGCGCTCTTCGCGAATCCTGCCGAACGCCTTTTCCACGGCCCAGAGCGCCTCGCGATCGTTGCTTTCCAGAATCTTTCGCAGGTGATTCGCATTGAGCACAGCCTTGGGCAGCTTGTTGGCAAGCACGGCATCGAGGAGCTTCCGCGCCCAGCGCTCGCGCTGCAGGATCAAATCGACCGCGAGCGGCTGCAGTTCCGGCGCCAGCTTGGGATATTCGCCCAGGAGGACATCCGCAAGCTTCGGGTCATCGACACGACCCAGGACCGCAATGGCGCGCCGGATGAATTGCGGCGAGGCGGACGAAAAAACCTCCGGCAACGCGGCGAGCAACTGCGGATCCCGAAAGGCAATGAGCGCATCCAGCGCCTGAAGCCGGGTGGCCTCCGGCTCAGCGGCTGACGTGAACCGCTTGCGAACCGCGGCGGAATCGACCTGCGCAAGGCCCAAACGCGCGGCGAGCAATTGCGCAGTCAGCAGGAACGGCACGTCGTCTTTGCGCGCAAGAAACTCCTGCAACACCGGCTTCATGTCAGCCTTGAGTTGCGCGGTGGCCGGCTCGCTCAACGCGCCAAGCCCGGCGGAGATGGCGGACAAGCACTCCTTCGCGAGCTCACCATCGCGGTCCGCCACAAATTTGGTAAAGTTCGCCACAGCAGCTCCGCGCGGCTCTTTTGCGCTCAGGATGCGTTCGACAATCTTTGGCGCAAGAGTGGCGAGCGCAGGCGACAAGTTCCTCTGAAGTGAGACGAACCGCACACTCTCCGTTTCCAACAACGGATGAAGATTGTTCCACGTGACGGACGGAATGATTTTGTCGTGCCCGCAGTGCGCGAGCACTTCGCTCAACACGGGCAACGCGTCGAAGCCTTTGATTTTGCGCGAAGCAATGGCGACCTGGAGTTGCACGTCGGGAGAGGTATCCTGTGCCAGCGAGGCGACTTTTTCCTGAATCGCTGACGACACGTCGCCGAAATTTCCCGCGGCGCGAACACCCCAGGCGCGGCAAGCGGGATCGGAATGGGCGAGGACCTTCAGATGAAACTCAGGCTCCAGCGTTCCGCTGCCGATCAGCGCCCACAACGCGTGCAATCGCGCTTTGCGTGACGGATCGCCGAGTTCCATCTCGGCGCGAGCCGGCGCTTGGGCCGCGACGAGCGGGAGCTCGGCGCTCCGCTTGATGGGCAGGGACGGAGTGGGCGGGGCGCCGGTGAGGGCCAGCTTCTCAAGCTTTCCACACAGTTCGCGCGAGCGGCTCCCCAGTCGCTCCGTCAGAATCCGCTGCGTCGACTCGCGGTAATAGACATTTCCGCTCGCCAGCCGTGCAATCAGTTGGTCATCCGTTTCGGCCGCGAGATTGATTTTCGGGGCGCGCGGCGAATTCTTGTAGCGCAGCCGATAAAGCCGGCCTTTGAGGCGGTCCACCCCCTCTGGATCGCGCGCGGCATCCTGCGAGCAGTGATAGCGATCGTACCAATCCAGAACGTAGAGGCACCCGTCCGGCCCGATCTTCAACGCCACGGGCATGAACCACGCATCGTTGCCGGTCAACAAATCCGCTTCGCCCTTCGCCAGGTAAGTCGCCCCGTCGCGTTGCAACTGATCCACGTTGATCGCGCCGCCGTGAATGTTGCCAACGACAATGCGATCGTGGAACTGTGGCGGATAGGCGTCGGTGTCGAGAAAAGCGATGCCGCAGTAGGCCGTCTTTTGATGGCCGTGGTCCGTGATCGAGCCAATCGGAATCGTGAAGGGCGGGAAGGCGCCCGCCTGCCTCTGGTAATGACCGGTCTCAACGAAATGGAAGAGATGATCGTTCGCCCAATGACACGCCTCGACGATCGCGCTGCCCTCGGAGTCCCACGCCAGGCCGTAGGGATTGCTCGTGCCTTCGGAGACGATCTGGAACTCGTGCGTCCGCGGATGCACCCGCCAGAGAGCGCAATTGAAATTGTACTCCCGGCCGTTGTTCGAACGAACGCGGCACTGATTGAATACTCCATTCAATCCGTAGAGCCATCCGTCCGGTCCCCACGTCAATGAATTGGGCAACTCGTGCGTGTCCGTGCGGCCAAAGCCTGTGAGCACCACTTCGCGGCTGGCCTCCTTGCCGTCCTTCTCACGCAGGAAGAGCAGGTCCGGCGCGTTGAGCACCCACACGCCGCCGTAGCCAATCGCGACGCCCGTGGGAATGTTCATCCCATCGGCGAAGATCGACACTTTGTCCGCGCGACCATCCCTGTCCGTGTCTTCTAAAATCTTTACGCGGTCGCGACCTGCTCCCGCCGGTTTGCGCGGATACTCGATGCTTTCGGTAATCCAGATCCGGCCGCGATCATCGAAAGTCATCGCGATGGGATTCACGATGTCCGGTTCGCTGGCGACGAGTTCGACTTTGAAGCCTTCGGGCACCGTTATCTTGCCGAGGGCTTCAGGCGGCGCGTACGGCGGGTTGGGCGGTTGATCCTGGCGCCACGGAATCGCCTCATTCCCCTCGGCGGCGGCGAACAGGCGGCTGGTCGCGAACAGAAGAAAAAACCTGGCAGCCCAGTTCATCATGGTTGACTCCATCACAAACAAAAACCCGCCACTGTCGAGTGTTTTCGAGAGGGCGGAGTGGGGTCCGCGTTTAGCGTAGCTGCGACCGTGAGGTCGCGGGACGGTGACGCAGCAGGTTCAGAAGCTGCATCTGTTTTGTGTTCCCGCTTTGAGAATTCAGCCCGCGACCTCACGGTCGCAGCTACGCCAAACAGATACCGGAGCGGGATGCGTGAGACACGATACGAGAAACGGCCTCTGCCATTCCACTAACGGGCGACGCGCTGAATGGCGCCGAGAGCCTTTCGCCGCTCCAACGCGGACAATTCTCGCATTGTCGAGGCGGCAAAACTGCCTCATTCTGATAATCCCATGAAAACCAAAGCGTGCCTTGGCTGGCTGGTGATGCTGCTGCTCATGTCCCAAGCTGCGACAGGTCTCGCGGCTGAGACCCGGCCGACTTCCACCAACACGGTTCGGATCGCAGCGGCGCAGGCCGCGCGGCGCGTCATCGACTTCCGACTCAGCCCGAACGAGGCGCTCGCTGCGGTGGAGAAAAACCTCGCAGAACTGGAACGCATCGTGGAGCGCGCGGGCCAGGCCAGGTGCGACGCGCTCGTTTTGCCCGAAGACACGCCGGGCTTGCTGAACTGGGTGGGTGCGAACGAGACGCTTGCGAACGATCTCCTGCCGAAAGCCGTAAAGCGGATGATTGACCGGCTCGGCTCCGCGGCCGCGCGGCATCGCATGTATCTGGTCGTTTGCAGCGACTTCACCGAAAGTGATGGCGCAATCTACAACACCGCCTTCCTCCTGGGTCGCGACGGCCAGGAGATTGGACGCTATCACAAGGTCTGTCCCACCTGGGGCGAGGCAGGCGCGCGCCAGCGAGGCACTTCGCTTCCCGTTTTCCCGACGCGTGATCTCGGCGCCGTTGGCCTGCTCATCTGCTACGATCTTGTGGTGCCCGAAACGGCGCGCTGCCTCGCGTTGGCTGGCGCGGACATCATCTTTTTCCCGACGATGGGCGGCGCCGCCATCGGCGACGATGACATCGGCGAGCAGGCGTTGCGCGTGCGCGCGGCGGAGAACTTCATCTGGCTGGTGGTCGCGCATCGCGGCAGCGGCGCCATGATCATTTCGCCGCAGGGGAAAATCATCGCTCGGGCGGAAGGACCGGACGGGCTGGCCATTGCGGACATCGACCCGATGGGCCAACGCGAAGGCGGCGATGCGCTGAACCGTCAGCGGGACATGCGCGCCCGGCTGTTCCGCGAGCGCAATCCTGAAGCGTTCCGCATCCTCACCGAGACCAACCCACCTGTGCTTGCCAAAGTTCCCATTGACCTGACCCGGCAGGAAGCCGGACGCATCATGGCGCGCGCGCTCACAGTCGGCGAAGAAGAGTTCAAGCAGGCCAACGGTCTCCTGGGCCGCGGCCAAACCAACGAAGCCATCGCCGCCTTTGGCCGGTTGCGCAGAGAGTATCCCGCGACGTGGATTGACCGCAGGTCTGAGGAACGGCTCGCGAAACTCAAGCCTCGTGGTTCAGAGGATCAGAGGCCGCCCGACTTCGCGAATCGCGCCGAGACTCTCTCCGCCGCCGGCCCCGCGGTCGAGGGAGAGGGCCGGAGTAAGACAGAGGGTCTGGCTGCGAAGCATCCCGGCGACATGGGTATCGCTAATGACCCCGATGTCTTCTTCGCAGACAACTTTGAATCCGGTGATATGAAGAAGTGGGACCAGAAACGCGGGCGCGTGGTGATGATTGAAGACCAGCCGAACTCCGGCCGCTGGTGCGTGCAGATGCCGATGGAGCGCGGCAAGAATCACGGCTGCGACGCGATCAAATGGTTCATGCCCGGGGCCGACGCGGTTTATGCGCGGTTCTACGTGAAGTTTTCGCCGGACTACCAATACAATCATCACTTCGTGTGGCTTGGGGCCAATCAGCGCACCAACAAATGGTCCGCGTTCGGCAAGGCCGGCTTGAAACCGAATGGCACCTACTACTCGACGGGCATGGAGCCGTGGTTTGCGTGGGGCAGAAATCCACCCCCGGGCGAAGTGAACCTTTACACCTACTATCTCGACATGGAGCCGGATCGGAAGATGAACAAGTATTGGGGCAACGGCTTCTTCCCACCCGGACCGGGCAAGGGCGCGGCCGCCGGCAAGGACCGCGTCATCCCGCCGTTGAATCAATGGCAGTGCTGGGAGTTCATGATTCAGGCGAACACCGCGCCGGACAAAGCCGACGGCAAACAAGCGATGTGGGTCGAAGGCAAGCTGGCCGGCGAGTTCACCGGCATCCGCTGGCGCAGCGACATGGAATTGAAAGTGAACTGCCTCTGGCTCGAACACTACGGCTACGACGAAGGCGACCCGACGAAACAGTATTGGAAAGAGAGCCAATCCGTCTGGTTCGACGACGTCGTGGTGGCCCGCCGTTACATCGGACCGATCAAGCGATAACGCGGGGTGCATCCAGCAGGCAATCCATGTTCTGAATAACCGGGGCGCATCTTGGAAGTACTACCAAGGTCGAGGTCGCGTCGGGAACGTAGGGCAGGCGTCCCGCCTGCCCAGCCGCGCCGAAAGGCGCGGCCTTCGTACCACCAAGGCCTCGCTTCGCTCGGCCGGGCCGGCGAGACGCCTGCCCTACGTTGGTGGCACTGGCAATCCGTGTCCTGAATAAACGCCGCGCCGCCATCTTCTGATCTCAAGCTATGTGGCGTCTCCAGACAATTCAGTTTCCTCTGCTTCTGGCTGCCGTGTCGACGGCGCATGCGGCTTCGCCGGCGGTTCGCTTTGACGCGCAGTCCGTGCGGAGCGGGAAGTGGTCGGACGCGAGCACATGGCTCAACAAGCGCGCGCCGCGATCCGGCGACAACGTTCAGATCCGCACGGGGCATTTCGTGACTTACGACGCGAACTCGGCAGACGCAGTGCGAGTCCTGCACGTCGCGGGAACTCTCACGTTCGCGCGCGACAAGTCCACGCGGCTCAATGTCGGGTTGCTGAAAGTTCTGCCTGGCGAAACGTGCAGTGAGGATGGCTTCAACTGCCACGAGATGTCCGAGCCGGCGGACGCAGGGCGTCGTGGCGAAAAGACCGTGCCCGACGATTCCGCCTTGGAAATTGGCACGCGCGGAAATCCGATCCCGGCGAATGTCACCGCGGCGATTCGCCTCACTTATTTCGAGGAGATGGACACGAACAGTTTGCCCGCATTGATCAATTGCGGTGGGCGAATGGACATTCATGGCGCCCCGATGAATCGCACCTGGGTGAAACTCGGCGCCACGGCAAAGCCGGGTGACAGCAAAGTGACGCTCGCTGAAGCCGTGACGGGTTGGAAAGTCGGCGACAGAATCATCGCGACGGTTTCGCGGGAAAGCGAGGATGGGGGCAGCAGTTATCGACAATCGGCTCGCAAGCCGCGCCGCGTGGAAACGGAGGAACGATTCATCAGGGCCATCGACGGCGCCACGCTCACGCTGGACAAACCGTTCGCTTACGAACACCTAGGAACTGGCATCACGCGCAGCGAAGTGGCGAACCTCTCGCGCAACGTGGTCATCGAATCCGATCAGGCGAACGGCGTGCGCGGCCACACGATGTATCATCGCGACAGCAGCGGCGGGATTTCCTACGCGGAATTCCGGCATTTGGGCAAGGAGGGCGTGCTCGGCAAGTATTCGATCCACTTCCATCTCGTGCGCGACACGATGCGCGGCAGCGGCGTGCTCGGCGCG
>CAZZAQ010000205.1:0-7505 GCA_964652165.1 uncultured Bifidobacterium sp. | reverse complement strand
GACTTCCAGCAGGAGGAATTGGCTCTGCTGTGGCGGCGCTTCAACCGTGCTCGGAAGCAATGCCCCGTCGCGGAACCGATGCCGGGGCTGGCGGCGCTCGTCTGCTGCTCGCCGTTCGACCTGGCCATCCACGACGCGTTCGGGCGGCTGGTCGAGCAACCCGTCTACTCGACCTACGGCCCTAAGTTCATGAACCGCGACCTGGCCGCGCACCTCAGACCCGCGCCCGGCGGCGGCGTTTCATTCCGCGGAAAGTTTCCCGGCGATTTTCTCGTGCCGAATCCGCCGCGCCGCCTGCGCGCCTGGCATCTGGTGGGCGGGCTGGACTTGCTGGAGCGGGCGGAGTTGACGGGCGCGGAACCGAAGGACGGCTACCCGGTGCTCTTGCGGGACTGGATTCGCCGCGACGGCTTGAAGTGCCTCAAGGTGAAATTGCGCGGCAACGACGCGGCATGGGATTACGGGCGATTGGAGAAGGTCGGCCGCATCGCCGTCCAAAACGGAGTCGAGTGGCTCTCGGCTGACTTCAACTGCACCGTCACCGAGCCGGACTACGTAAACGAAATGCTCGACCGGCTGCGCGACGAGCATCCGCGCCTGCACGGCATGATTCTCTATGTCGAGCAGCCGTTTCCGTACGAACTGGAGAAACACCGCATCGACGTTCACAGCGTTTCGGCGCGCAAGCCGCTGTTCCTGGACGAAAGCGCGCACGACTGGCGGCTCGTGCGGCTGGGGCGCGAACTGGGCTGGACGGGCGTGGCACTCAAGACCTGCAAGACGCAAACTGGCGCGCTCCTGAGCGCCTGCTGGGCCAAGGCGCACGGGATGACGCTGATGGTCCAGGACCTCACCAACCCGATGCTCGCGCAAATCCCCCACGTGCTCCTGGCTGCCCACGCCGGCACCATCATGGGCGTCGAGACCAACGCGATGCAGTTCTACCCCGAGGCGTCCCAACCGGAGGCACGGGTGCACCCGGGCTTGTTCGCCCGCCGGGGCGGTTGCGTGGATTGGTCGAGCGCGCGCGGCCCTGGATTCGGCTACCGCCTGGACGAGATACGCCGGACGCTGCCCACGCCCGCGGCGCAGTTCGGGGATTGGTGAAAAAGCCGCGAAGGTTTCGATTGAAAAACTCTGGAACTTTGGCAGCTTGCGGTACCTCTCATACCAAAAATTGGGCCTATGAAGTCGTACGTACGTTTGCAGTTCCTCGCTGTCGTCCTGGGAGTTTTCCTCGCGCCGGCCGTCCGGGGGGCGACCTATACCGTCAGAATTCAGAACTTTTTCTTCACGCCGACGAACCTGCTCATCAACCCGTCCGACAAGGTGCTGTGGGTCAATCAGACGATGAACATCCACGACATCATGGAGGGTACGACGAACACTTCCGCCGGCGCGCGCCTCTTTTACAGCGGCAGCCTGGCCCAGAACGCCTCGTACATGTTCACCTTCACCAACGCCGGCTTCTACCACTACTTCTGTTCAAACCACCTGTTCAACACCATCAACCCGCTCGCGATCCGAGCCGAGCAGACCGGGACCGTGACCGTGACGACCGCGAACCTGCCGCCGGTGACCGCGTTGACAAGCCCAACCAACAACGCGCGATTCACCAACGCCGCCACGGTCCCGGTGTTCGCCAGCGCCGAGGACACCATTGGTGGCGTCGCCCGGGTTGAGTTCTACGTCAACGCACTGTTCTCTGGCGCCGACACGACGTCGCCCTACTCGGGAACTGCAAGCAACCTCCTCGCCGGCACCAACGTCCTGACGACCGTCGCCTACGATACCTTCGGCCTCGCCGCCACTTCGGCCCCGGTAAGCATCGTCGTCACGAACCTGGCGGTTACCACGAACGTCGCCATCCAGGGCTTGGCATTCGTTCCCCAGGTCATCACGGTCACGGCCGGCAGCACCATCACTTGGACGAACCAGGATCTTGTCACCCACACCGCCACGGGCGATTTGACCAACGTGGAACCAGTATGCGGCGCCCGCTTCATGGCCGGAAACCAGACCTGCACGAACCGATTCATGACCCCCGGGGTGTATCCGTATCACTGCGCCATCCATGCCTTCATGCACGGCACGGTGGTGGTGGCCAGCGCGGTGAGCTCGCCAATGGCGTCGCTCACGCGGCCCGCGGCGGGCGGCGTGTTCCTCACCAATTCCCTGATCGTCTTCGAGGCCGCCGCCAGCGACTCCAACGGCATCGCGAACGTGCAGTTCTTCCTCCCACCGGACACGCTCCTCGGCGCCGATGCCACGGCGCCTTACCAGATCACGGAGAGCTTTCCGGCGGGCTCCTATCGCGTCTTTGCCCGCGCGTTCGACGCCCAGGGCTTTGGCCGGCTTACGGAGCAATCCGCGTTTTCCGTCGTCGCACCCGCGCCGCCGCAGCTCCTGGCGCCCGACGCCAGTTCCGGGTCGATGAAGTTTCAAATCACCACCACGCCTGGCTTGACCTACGTCGTCGAGAGTGCGCCGGCCCTGCCGCCGATTTTTCAGCCCATGACAACGAACGTCGCCGCCGGAAGCACTCTCAATTTCACCGACCCGTCGCCCGCCCGCCAGACCCAGAGGCTTTACCGCGCCTTCATCCAGCCGTAGGCGTGGAACGGAAGGGGGTGGTGAGTGAGTTGAGTGGACGCATTTGTGGTTTCGTGTTGCGTGATTGGTGTTTCGTGTGTTCCAAATCGGAACACGCATCACGCAACTCGGAACTCGGAACTCGGAACTCGAAACAGACGAATCCAGCCCGCTCACACATCTCAGCGGCAAATTCCCGCCCCCCTGATCCTCACGTAATTCTTTTCAACCACGAATGGACACGAATCCACACTAATAGAAGCGGGCTCGAGGTCAGAGCTTGGCCCTGCAATCGTCATAGACACAAGGGCCCCAACGCGGCTGGCGGCTCGTGCCAGCGTTGATTCGTGTCCATTCGTGTTCATTCGTGGTTAAAGTCTGCTGTCCGAAATTACGTGTGGATTTGGGGGTCGCCCCTTCCCATTCCGCCGGCGAACCATTAGACTCCGCGGCGCATGACGACCCTGATCCTCGCCACGCGCAATACGCACAAAATCCAGGAGATCGCCGCGATCCTCGGCGGCACGTTCCGACTGCTCAGCCTCAAGGAATTCCCCGAAGCGCCACCAGTGGCCGAGGACCAGCCGACCTTGGCCCAGAACGCGACCAAAAAGGCGCGGGCGCTGGCCAAATGGCTGACCTACCTGCCGAACGCCGAGTTCCGCCTCCCGGGGGCCAGTGCCTCGGTGCTGGCGGACGATTCCGGGCTGGAAGTGGACGCCCTCAACGGCGCGCCGGGCGTCCACTCCGCGCGGTTCGCGGCGCTCGACGACGCAGGCTCCGCCAGCAGCCCGCAAAACTCCAGCGACGCCGACAACAACGCCAAACTCCTGCGCCTGCTGCAGTGCGCGCCGCGGGACGAACGCGCCGCCCGGTTTCGTTGCATCCTCTCGCTCATCGCCGTGAAGCCGCCACAGCCGACATTGGCCGGCCATTTGTTCGAAGGGGTGTGCGAAGGACGCATCGCCCTTGAGCCGGCGGGGCAGGACGGATTTGGCTATGACCCGCTGTTCATTCCACGCGACCATCAGCAGTCGTTTGCCGAACTGGGCCCGGAAGTGAAGAACCAGATCAGCCATCGCGCCCAGGCGTTGGCGAGAATGCGGAAGGCCCTGGAAAACCTCGTGGTCGGCGACGAGATGCCGAGCTTCTGAGGTGCGGCGAATCTTCCTTGCGCCACCAGCCGGGTGCTCTGCTACATCAGGCGCATGAGTTCTCCGGTTTCGACGTTCAGCTTTCCCACCACGACGCTTTTTGGGCCGGGCACCCTTGGCGAATTGCCGGCGCGCCTTCAACAAATCGGCTGCAAAAGCCCGCTGGTCGTGACCGATGCGGGACTGCTGGAGACGCGCGCCTTTGAGTTGCTTACACAGGCCCTGGGACCCTCGACAGGACCGCGGCCCGAAGTCTTCTCTGGTGTGCACCCGAATCCCGTCGAGCAGGACGTGGTGCTCGCGGCCAGGGCGTTCACGGAAAGAGGCTGCGACTGCGTCATCGCTTTCGGTGGCGGCAGCGCGCTGGACGTGGGCAAGGCCTGCCGGCTTCTCATTAAACGGCCCAGCCTCGAACTGGCGTCGTTCAACTTCAACGACGATTGGCGCGGCCTCGCCCCGTGCGTTTGCGTGCCGACGACGGCGGGCACAGGCAGCGAAGTGGGCCGCAGCTCCGTCGTCACACTCGACTCACCCCGGCGCAAGGCGGTGCTGTGCCATCCGGAATTGCTCGCCCGCCTGGTCATTCTCGATCCGGAACTCACCACCGGCCTCCCGCCCCGGCTCACGGCCGCGACGGGACTCGATGCCCTGACCCATTGCATCGAATCGTTCACGTCGCCGGTCTTCCATCCCTTGTGCGATGGCGTTGCGCTGGAAGGCATCCACCTCATCGTCGAAGCGCTGCCGCGGGCCTTCCGGAACGGCGCCGACCTCGACGCGCGCGGCAAGATGCTCGTCGCGGCGGCCATGGGCGCCGTGGCGTTCCAAAAAGACCTCGGCGCGACACACTCGCTGGCGCACCCGCTCTCCTCGCTCTGCGGCATGCATCATGGCACGGCCAACGCGGTCTGCCTGCCGGCGGTGATGGAGTTCAATGCGCAGCGCAAGCCGGGTCTTTACCGCCGCGTCGGGGTCGCCGCCGGACTCGACGTGCTGAAAGCCGGCAACACCGAGGCGGATCGCCGGACGATTGCGTTCGTGCGCGGGCTGATTCGGGAACTCGGCCTGGGCGACGGCTTGCGCGCGTTCGGGGTGAACGAAACGCAGATCGACGCGCTGGCCGAACAGGCGTTCGCCGACCCGTGCCACGCGACGAATCCCGTGCCCGTGACGCGAGAAGATTTGCGGGCGCTTTACGAAGCGTCGATGTGAGAGGGGCATGGATTGCGAATGGCCCGATGACCTCTTTCGTCCGCTTCCCCCTCACCCCGGCCCTCTCCCCGTCCGACGGGGAGAGGGAGAATCCTCCGCCCTCATTCGGCGAGGCGGTGGCGATCAGCTTCGCCCGAAATCGGAGAATGCATCTCCCTCTCCCCATCCGATGGGGAGAGGGCCGGGGTGAGGGGAAAACGTCGGCCGATGGACCGGGCCGCCTAAAATGAAGAAGGACAATCCACCCGAAATCATCGCCTCGGACGAAGCGACGCTTCAGCGCATGGGTTACGCGCAGGAACTGGCGCGGCGAATGAGCGGCTTCTCCAATTACGCCATCTCGCTCTCGATCATCTGCATCCTGGCAGGTGGCATTACGTCGTTCCAGGTCGGCTTCTGTTCCGTCGGCGGCGCGGCCATTGGGATCGGTTGGCCCTTGTCGTGCCTGCTCTCGCTCGTGGTCGCGGCCACGATGGCACAAGTGGCGTCGGCGTTTCCGACGGCCGGCGGGCTGTATCACTGGGCGTCGATTCTCGGCGGACGCAGCTGGGGCTGGATGACAGGGTGGCTCAACCTCATCGGCCTCGTCACCGTCCTCGCGGCCATCAATGCCGGCGCGTGGGACTTCATCGTAGGCGCGTTCGTTGTGAAGGCGAGCGCGGCGGCCAAGATGATCGGCGTCGGCTTGATGACTTTCTCCCAAGCCGTCCTGAACCATAAAGGCATCCGCCTGACCACGCGGCTCACGGACTTCAGCGGCTGGCTCATCCTCGTCGTGGCGGTCGCTCTCACCGCGGCGATGCTCTGCTACGCGGGCGGATTCGACTTCGCGCGGCTGTTCACCTTCGCCAACTACAGCGGCGATGCGGGCGCGAACGTTTTCCCGCGCGTCGAAAACATCTCCTGGCTGTTCGCGCTCGGCCTCATGCTCCCTGCCTACACGATCACCGGCTTCGATGCCTCCGCCCACACGTCCGAGGAAACCCTCGGCGCCTCGCTCAACGTGCCGAAAGGCATCGTCCGCTCCGTGCTCGTGTCGGGAATCTTCGGTTGGCTCACGCTCTGCGCCATTGTGCTGGCCATGCCGGACATGAACGTCGCTGCGGCGCAAGGAGGCAATGTCTTCTATTGGACCGTGAACAACGTGCTGCCGCGTCCGCTCGCCGCCGTGCTCTACGCCGGCATCGGTCTCACGCAATATTTCTGCGGGCTGGCGGCGCTCACGTCGGCCTCGCGCATGGGCTTCGCGTTCGCGCGCGACGGCGGGCTGCCGGCGCTGTTGCGGCGGGTGAGTCCGCGCTCGCGCACCCCGTCGGCGGCCATCTGGGCCGTGGCCGTGCTGGCTGTATTGTTCATCGCGTGCGTGCCCTACACGACCATCGCGGTGGTGTGCGTCATCTTTCTCTACCTGTCCTACGTGCTGCCGACCGTCGCGGGTTTCTTCGCTCACGGCCGCTCGTGGACGACGATGGGCCCCTGGCAGCTCGGCCGCTGGTATCGGCCGCTGGCGGTGGTGTCGGCATTATTCTGCCTGTTCCTCATCGTGGTGGGGATGCAGCCGCCGAACCAGCAAGCCGTGTGGATCGTCGGCGGGTCTGTCGTGTTGCTCGCGGTGGTGTGGTTCGCGATCGAAAGAAAACGCTTTCGCGGGCCACCTTCCATTCTCCGGCAAGGCGAGGCCCCGGTCGGGTCGTGAGTCAATGAGCGAATTCGAATCGGTGGGAGCCGCGGCTTGCGGATTCAACTGCTCTGCTGATAGGAGCGAATCCACGTTTTTTGCAGCACTTTTGCTCTCATTAGCACCCGGCTTCAGCCGGGTGGGGGATTTGGCGGAAGCGACTCAACCGCTTTAGCGGTTTCGCGCAGCTTGCAAAACCGCTAAAGCGGTTGAACGCGTCCGGTCCCTCGGTTCACCCGGCTGAAGCCGGGTGCTAATGAGAGACAGCTGCGAGTTGCAACAAAGCGCGTTGCGCGCTCCTTATGAATTAAGCCAAACCCTCCCTTGCCCTTTGCCGCACAAAAGGCTTAATATCCACGCCCATGAAGCGCGCCTGGCCAAACCGCCCCGCGCTGGGCCAAACCCGGCTTTGGCCGAATCCGTGTTAGGCCGCATGAACGCCACCGTCTTCATCAACAGTTGCCTGGCACTGGTCTTCTGCGGCTGCGGTGGCATTTCAGGCCACCCAGAAAAGGCGCGCACTCAGATTCTTCGGCGGGTGCCGCTCGGTACGAGGATCGACGATGCCACCAACAAGTTGACGCGTGGTGGATTTCGATGCACTCCACCGCTGCGTGGAGCCGTGTTCTACGACATGGCTTCCACGCCGCGCTTTACGCACACAAACGCGACCGTCATGTCCTGCACCCGCAACCGCACGAGATATTTTGGCGAGCGCATGTGGGTTATCGGACTGCCGTACGACGAGAGCCGCACGGTGACAAACGTATTCGTTCAGGTATGGGATCGAGGATGGCTAGAGTTTTGAGAATGCGGCCTAACCATGCGCTGCAGCGCCTATGAGGGTTGTCAAGTGCGCGTGGGGCGTC
>CAZZAQ010000204.1:0-7537 GCA_964652165.1 uncultured Bifidobacterium sp. | reverse complement strand
ACACCCCGCTAAAGCGAGGTGTTAATGAAACCGGCGATTCGGCACTCGAAGCGAGCGTGAAATATCCGGGTAAACGGAAGGAGGGCGCGCAGGTACTGCCATTCAACTTTGTCACGATTCAACGATTCAACGATTTAACGATTTAACGATTCAACAATTCAAAACACCCCCATCGTCTCCAGCACCGCCTTGATCCGCGGCACCTCGTGCGTGCGGAACAAATCGGTCTTCCCCAGCGCCGCCAGCACCGCGAAGAACGGTTCCGCGCAGCGCACCTCTTCCCCGAATTGCTCGAAGGCGTGCGGGAGCGCGTGGCAAACCGGGAATCCCAGCGAGCGGAGCCGGAAGGTGTTCAGGAACGTCCTCATCTGGTGCCGCACCCGCACCGCGCTGTCCTGGAGATTGCGATAGTAAAAGCCCAGCCCCGGATCCAAAAAAATCTTACTCACGCCAGCGCGCGTCGCCAACTCGATCTGCCGGGCGAAATACTCGCGCATCCTGGCGGTCGTGTCCCCGGCCAGATCGAAGTCGCTGACCGCGCGGACGTGCGCCCCCTGCACGAAACAGAGAATCACCGCCGCGTCGTGTGCCGCCACCATCCGGAACATCTCCTCGCCGCGGTCGGTCCCCGTCAGGTTCAGCACGTTGGCCCCGGCCTCCAGGCAGGCGCGCGTCACCGCCGGCTCGTACGTCTCGACCGACACCAGCAAACCGGCGCCGCGCAGTTCCTGGATGACCGGCAGCAGCTTCGTCTTCTGGATTTTTTCGCCGGCGAGCGCGGCGTGAGCCAGCGTGGACTCCGCGCCGAGGTCGATGATGTCCGCCCCCTGCGCCGACAGCACGCGCGCCCGGCGAATGGCGGCCTCGGCAGTCAGGCAAACGCTCTCGCGATACCACGAATCAGGCGAGAGGTTGATGACGCCCAGGATGGCTGGCGCGGAATTGAAGGCGAAGGGCCGCTCGCCGATGGAGAATTCCGCCACGCGCGCCGCGGCGTCGTCACGATACCGCTCGAGCAGCGCGGCAAGGTCTTCCAGTTTCAGCATGATGCGGGAAAGAAATTGGCGCGCCCGCCGCGACTCGAACGCGGGACCCTCTGCTTAGAAGGCAGATGCTCTATCCAACTGAGCTACGGGCGCAGCCGGTGACGACGGTAGTGGACGGGAGCGGGTCGCGCAAGCCGGCAGCGTCCTTGTCGTCCTTTTTGTCCCTGCTGTCGTTGTTCCGGGCAACACCCACAACGTAAAACGTAAAACGTGAAACGTAAGAGCTAGGGCGTGCCTTGAAATAATTTGGCCAGCCGACCATTCTTACGTTTTACGTTTTACGTTTTACGTCTGTTCCCCTGCCCCAACTCCTGTCGGACCGACGCCGGCAGGTCGTCACCCGGCCGAAAGTTCGAGAGCAGGCTCTCCTCCTCCAGCACCTCAGCGTGCCGCGCCCCAAGCCGCCGATGCCCGAGGCCCGCGACGCCGGACACGTACTTGGCCGCCCCGCTCTGCATGGCGTTGGCCATCCGGACCAGTTCGCGAAACCAATTCGGGAAACGCTCGGTGAATTTCAGTTCGAGGACAACCAGCCCCTCGAAGCTGCGCACCGGATTATCCATCGTGACTCGAATCGCCGGATCGAGCCGCGGCTCGGACAGAACGTCGCGGTCCATCGTGACCCGCAAGTGGTCGTTCTCGCTGAGGTACGCCTCGCGCCGGTAGCGGATGTGCGAGCGTGGGCCGGCTTCCATTTCGGTCATGAGCCGGACGAACCGTTGTGCGGCCGTAAGCCCCGCTGGATCGTTGCCGCACAGGTCTTCCGGTCCCGGCAAGTGCCCGCGCAGAAGCAACGGAGCGGCGGACCTCTTCACGGCAGCTCGCTGCTTGAGGATCGCATTGTTGACACGCCGCTTGATCTCGAAGAACACAGGCGTGTCCGCCAGGTCGCTGTAGTAGCGGAGCCGCAGCTTGAAGCGGTTCTTGTCGCCATTGACCGTCCGCCAGTAGAGCTCCAGGCGGTCGGAGTCAAGGTAGAGTG
Source organism: uncultured Bifidobacterium sp. (assembly GCA_964652165.1). Taxonomy (GTDB): domain Bacteria; phylum Verrucomicrobiota; class Verrucomicrobiia; order Limisphaerales; family JADJPG01; genus DASTLJ01. The sequence goes on along the minus strand of CAZZAQ010000204.1, from coordinate 5,509 downwards.
TATGGACGGCGTAGGAAAAGTCCGGCCGGCCCGCGGCGAATGGGTCAAGGTCCAGGTGGCCCCGCGCGAATTCGCGCACGCGTTCGGCCACGCTCTCCTTCAGGAGATACTTCAGCTCGAACCGGGATTGCTGCAACCTGTCTTCTCTCATGGGCCGCCTGATCGTGTGGGGCGCCGGGGTGCGCCGCTCGAATCAGCGGGGGCTTCCGGGCGCGTTACAGCGGGAATTATTCCACTGCGCCACCGCGTTGTCGATCTGATTGCCTGGCAGCCCGCTGAAAAAGCAGCCGCCGACGTGAGGAGGCGGACCCGACACGCTGAATGACCGAGGAAATCCGTCTCCCCTTGCTGGCGGCTACGAAACTTCGCAAGTTGGTTAACAGCGGCAGGCACGGCGAAGGATATCCCGACCCGCTGACACCACCGGGTTGGCGGGCCCGCTGCGGCTGGCGCCGCGCACACAGCCGCGCTCCGATCTCGGGCGCGTCGTTACGGCGCCCGGATACGCGGTCCACGCGCCTGGAAGAGAGAAGAAAAAAAACGGACCGCCTCACGCGTGCTTGACAACCCTCATAGGGGCTCCGGCGCAGTGTTAGGCGGCATACTCGTCTTTTCGGTGTTCATTTGAAAGGCGCTGTCAATTCGAGGTTGTCATAAGACTCGGAGGAATTGCCCATGAGCGAACTCTCGACAATCTGTGCCATCTTGGAGAGCAATGGAACATGGTGAGGTACGTAGTGGACGCCAACTTTCACATCGGAGGTTCCAGCGATCATAGGCACTGGAAATGTGATACTGCCTCTTGGTAGTAAACTAGCCTGTGTGACGGAAGTCGAGAGAACCGAACGATAATTTGTAACTCCAGTCCAGCCAGTCTTTAGGTCGTGAAACTGCAGGCTGGAGTAGTAGTAGTACGGCAAAGAGGGGCTCTCTGTGAGATATATCACTGGTTTGCTAGAGTGATTGGACATGCAAAAGGATGCGATCTGCTCACCATTTGAGCCTAAACTGTAGCCCAAGAACGTAAACGTGAGCGGATAACCGGGCGGCCGCTTGCCCAACAGCAAAAGACCTGCACTGACGACTACGATGCTAAGAAACACAAACATACTCACTCTGGCAGTTCTCATACTCGGCTGATTCGAGAAATGGCACCCGGATGCCGCCTAACGACCCAAGCTCAGCGACCCGGCCCACGAGGGGCCACGATTGCAACCACAGCGCGATGGCCGGGTTAGATGCGCAGTGTTAGGCCGCACGTCTATCTGTGCCGACATACAGCGACCTGCGTCTGAACAAAGTGACAAGACATGGCAAGGCAAGCACGGTGCCCACTGGAACGAAAAAAGCGGACAAGATGCCGGACATCAAGGAGCACCACCACAACGCAACCGACCTGACAGGAAAAACCCGCTGTCTCACGACGAAGAAGGTGAGCCAGAACCCTGCTGCGTACAAGCAGGCGCTAACGCCATACCACCCGAAAATGGTGGGAACTGTCTCCGAGCGCCAGGAAGCATACTCTGGTGCGGTAAGGTCGCTCGGCGGACTCAATAACACGGTGCTCAAGAGGATGACAAACGGACACGCAACGAGCGCAAAGCCCAACCCTCTGAGTGTCTGCGAAAGCTTGGAAACTGCTGTATTCATATTTCTGTTTGAACGCCAGCAGCGCCAGGAAGTTGCCGCCTACAGGTATTCGGCCAAATACAGGTTTGGCCTGGCGCGGGGCGGTTTGGCCTGGCTCGTCTCATTGGCAGGAAGAATACGCTTGTTTTTCGCGCAGGTTCAAGCAATTCTTTGGCCAATTCGTTGGCCTATTCCATGAGCACAATTTGCCCTGCGGGCCGACCGCACGACTACTTTGTTCCCAATCCGAAACTTCGATTCCTCGACCAGTGTCGGGAGGCGCTCCGCTTCCGGCAGTTGTCCCACCGGACGGAACAATCTTACGTGGACTGGATTCGCCGTTTCAAGTTCCTCGCTGTTTTCGGTGGAATAGAACGCAGCGAGCCAGCGGTGCTTCGGGCGGAAAGCCAGGGATGGGATAGCCTGGGGTGGAGCGCGCAGCGCGCGCCTTCCTTCCCGATTTCGGTCAGGGGAATGGGGACAAGGGAATAGGCGGCGGCAGAACGCTCATTCCTGCTTCGCTTGACGCAGGCATCGTTCACACTTCCAAAGTTGATTCCCTTGTCCCCATTCCCCTGTCAGGGTTGGGCTTTGAACGTTGAATGAGTCTTTTGAACCACAGAGGAGCGGCGGACTCAGAGACTCTTGCCTGGGAATCCAGCCCGCGACCTCACGGTCGCAGCTACGCGAAACTGACATGCACTCGTTGACGCCTGCCTCGCGAGGCGATAGCTTTGTCCCGCGATGCAAATATGATTGCTGCTGCCGCAAACTCATCCGCCCCTGCCGTGACGGGATTCCGCACCGGAGACGAACGCTTGATTAAAGTCACCGCCCACGCGGGCCGGAAAGTCAATTCGCTGCTCAGCCGGCAGGGCCGGCCCGCAGGCGTGCTGCGCGTGGCGGTGATCGGCGGCGGCTGCTCCGGGTTGCAATACAAGATGGACCTCCAGGACGCCCCCGCCAGCCGCGACATCCTGGTCGAGACCGGCGGCATCCGGGTGGTCGTGGACCCGAAGAGCGCGCTCTACGTGACGGGGAGCGAACTCGACTACCTCGAGGCGCTCCAGGACGGCGGCTTCAAGGTGAAGAACCCCAATGCCGCCACGACCTGTTCCTGCGGCGAGAGCTTCAGCGCGTGAGGGAGTTCAAAATTCAAAATTGGAAATGAAAAATTCCAGCGAGTCTGCGCGGGGCCTGCATTTCATCTGTCATGTTGCGTTGTTCATAGACGATGATGGCCGACTGCTTCGCCCTGCTCGATGAGCCGCGCCGGCCGTGGCTCGATGCGGAGGCGCTCAAGGAGAGATTCCTCGCCCGCGCCGCGGCCCTGCATCCCGATCGTTTACACAGCTCGGCTCCGGCCGAGAAGGAGGAAGCTTCGCGGCGCTACGCGGAATTGAACGGCGCTCACGCCCGTCTGCGCGACACGAAGGATCGCCTGGCACACCTTCTGGAACTCGAATCGGGCCGCCGCCCGCTGGACGTTCAGCAGGTCCCGGCGGTCGCCATGGAGTGGTTTTTCCAGGTGGGCCAGCTTTGCCGTGAGGCGGACCAGTTGTTGGCCGGGCGTGGGCAGGTCACGTCGCACTTGCTCAAGGTCCAGTCGTTCGAGAGCGGGTTGGAACTGACGGATCGGATCTCGGACATGCAACGGGTGTTGGCTGAGGCTTTGGGAGCCATCGAAGCCCGGTTGCAGACCCTCAACGCGGCGTGGGCCGCCGCCCCTGCCGTGGGCAGCCCTGAGCGAGCGGGCCAACTGCCGTTGGACCAGGTCGAAGCGCTTTACCGGGAGTCCAGCTTCCTGGCGCGCTGGCGCGGGCAACTGCAGGAACGGTTCGTCCAGCTTTCGCTGTGAACCGCAACGTAGGGCAGGCGTCTCGCCTGCCCAGCGCCAAAGGCGCATCCCCTTCTGGCCGCTGCGCGGCCAGGGCAGGCGAGACGCCTGCCCTACGCATCCGCCCACTCGCCCGCTCTGCTGCCCAAACTACTGCTGGCTCGAAAGTGGACGGTTCGTGTCCAAGAGCGCGGCACAGCCATGTGCGAACGGGCGAGGCTCTGATTCTCCAACATTTCATCAGCGCGCGTTTTTTCCGGGAAGGGAAAAAAACGCCCGGCAAAAGCGGCCTGCTTCAAGGACTTAGGCGACTTCGCGAGCCAGGGTTAAAGGCGACCGCCGCGTGTGGGAAGCGAAATCAAGAATGGCATCGAGCCTGCTTATGATCGTGCATGAATTCGATACGAAACTCCGACAACCAGAGTTTTGTGTTGCTGCACACCGCCGGCTTCGTCACGGGGCTGGCAAAAAGTCCTATCCTATTCCCTCCTTACAGCGCCCGGCCTTAGGCCAGGCGTCCCGCAGGAACTGAGTTGTTTACTGGCGGCCGGTGAAAGCCGGCCGCCAGGTTCTTTTTCAACCTTCGGGGACTACGGTTGGCGTAGCCGATAAAACTTTGTCCCCATCGGCGCCGGGACCGTGATGCTGATGTACGTCGCGTTAGTCGAGTAAGGGAAGGGCACTTGAGCCCACACTGTTGCGGAGGGCGTCGTCGCGAGTGCCGTCGTTTGGTCGAGCACGAATCCCGTGGCGGGCGCCGGCCAGAACACACGCACGCTCGTACCGATGCGCTCGACGGCCAGGACTGGCGCCCCGGGCGTCTGGGTGGTTCCGACGAACCCCCAGAAGCCGCCGTCCAGTGCGTAACCGGTACCCGTCATGCGCCCGGCGTCGGGCTGGCCGATCGTGCCGCTGAGACTGTAAACTCCGCCCGTGCTGGTGCCGCCCCCGCCGTCAATCGTGAACCAATCGATGGAATACTGCTGGGCCATCAGCGGCGGCGAAGCGAACGCGGCGGCGGCGAGCAGGATGCGGCAGAATCGTTTTGGCTTCATAACTTCTGGAGCATTGAAGCCAGTGAATCACAAATTCGCCGGCCTGGCCAGTCCGAAGGTGAAACAAACTTAAATTCTCCCATGGCCTCGGGCGTCAGCATCTTGCGCAACTTGTTGGCCCTCGTTCGCCCCGGTTCGCGCAGCATGAGAAGTCTGATCGCAACAGTCCTCGGGTGCCTGGGCGTGCTGGCCGCCGGCTTGGCATCAGCGGAGCCATTGCCGCCAAAGATCTCTCGGACACATTCCGACGCCGCTTCTTCCGGCACGCAGCACTGGGCATTCGTGGCGCCGAAGCGGCCCGCGGTGCCTGCGGTGAAGAACAAGGGTTGGATGCGCAATCCGGTCGATGCGTTCATCCTGGCCCGACTCGAGCGCAATGGGATTGCCCCGTCGCCTGAGGCCGATCGGTTCACGTTGATTCGCCGTCTGTTCCTCGATCTCACCGGCCTGCCGCCAACGCCGCAACAGGCGCGGGAGTTCGTCGCGGATACCAGCCCGGACGCTTATGAGCAACTCGTGGATGAATTGCTGGCGTCGCCTCATTTCGGCGAACGCTGGGGCCGCCACTGGCTGGACCTGGCGCGATACGCGGACACCTCCGGCTATCAAATCGATCGCCTCCGTCCCAGCGCGTGGTTGTTCCGCGATTGGGTGATCGATTCGTTCAATGCCGATCAACCGTTCGACCAGTTCACCGTCGAACAGCTTGCCGGTGATCTGTTACCAGGGGCGACCCTTTGGCAGAAGACCGCCGCCGGGTTTCATCGCCTCACGCTCAGCAACCACGAAGAGGGCGTCGACGGTGAGGAGTTTCGTTGCAAGGCGAAGGTCGATCGTGTGAACACGACCGCCACGGCCTGGCTCGGCATGACGGTCGCCTGCGCGGAGTGCCACAACCATAAGTACGATCCGATCTCTCAGCGCGAATACTATCAGCTTTATGCCTTCTTCAATAACGCCGACGAGGTGGACCTGCCGGCACCCCAGC